>DATAIA010000461.1:0-6514 GCA_036262895.1 Xanthobacteraceae bacterium | reverse complement strand
TACGAGTCTGCTGGAGCGCCGCCCACGAAGCAGGAAAGTTATGTGCGTGCTGTTGCTGCCGCACTTGCCCGTTGTGCGCATTTGCCGTTTAGCAAGGGGCTTGGAGGTGCGATTGCCGGGCGCCCGCTCCACGTTACGTTTGTCGAAACGCGATTTGATCGCTTAGCTGAGGACCAATCATGGCTGATGATCCCGAAAACACTTTGATCTTAGAAACAACCAAGGGCGAAGTCGTCGTCGCCATGCGGCCGGATCTTGCGCCAAAGCATGTCGCGCGCATCAAGGAGCTAGTGCGAGATGGCTTTTACAATGGTGTCGTCTTCCACCGTGTGATTGACGGCTTCATGGCGCAGACGGGAGATCCGACCGGTACCGGTGCGGGCGGGTCTGGAAAGAAGCTCAAGGCCGAATTTTCCAAGGAGTCTCACACCCGTGGCACGGTCTCGATGGCCCGTGCTCAGAACCCGGATTCCGGCGACAGTCAGTTCTTCATTTGCTTTGAGGAATCGCCGTGGCTCAATGGGCAATACACGGTATGGGGCAATGTGACCGCGGGAATGGAAAACGTCGACCAGATCAAACGCGGCGAACCGGTGCGTGATCCCGATAGCATTGTGTCGGCGCGTATCGCCGCTGATGAGTAAGCGCTCGCCATCCTTCGAGACGGCCGCCTCTTGGCGGCCTCCTCAGGATGACGGTCGGAATGTAAGTACAGCGCTATCTCATGCGCACCGATCTATTTGATTTTGAGCTGCCGCCGGACCGGATCGCGCTGCGCCCGGTTTCGCCGCGGGATGCGGCGCGTTTGATGGTCGTGAAGCCGGGGTCTAATCCTGAGCTTGGACATTTCCATGTTCGCGATCTTCCCGATCTGCTCAATCCCGGCGATCAAGTCGTTGTCAACGACACGAAGGTCATTCCTGCCAGTCTCCATGGTCGCCGCATCGGTCGTGGTGAAGCCGAGCCAAAAATCGAGATTACGCTGCATCGCCGGATCGATGGTTCGCGTTGGCGGGCATTTGCGCGGCCAGCAAAGCGGCTTGAACCTGGCGATGTTGTAAGGTTTGGGGAAGAGGGAAAGGTCTGTTTTCTCGGGCAACTCGATGCGACCGTGGGGGCCAAAGGTGATGGCGGCGAGGTGACGCTCGAGTTCGCTTTCCATGGTCCCGTGCTGGATCAGGCAATTGAGGAACGGGGCGATATGCCCTTGCCGCCCTACATCGCGTCGAAGCGGGCCGCAGATGCACATGACCGTTCGGATTATCAGACGGTCTTCGCCAGGTTTGAGGGCTCGGTTGCCGCGCCGACCGCCGGGCTGCACTTCACTAATGTGTTACGCAAGCGGCTGAAGGAGCGCGGAATCGATATCAGGACGGTGACGCTGCATGTTGGCGCAGGCACGTTTCTGCCGGTCAAAGTCGACGATACCGAGCATCATCACATGCACCCGGAGTGGGGCGAAGTAAGCTCTGAAACCGCCGCAGCGCTTAATGCTGCTCGCGAGAGAGGTGGACGCATTGTGGCAGTGGGTTCAACCTCTCTGCGCATTCTGGAGAGTGCGGCGGACGAGCATCGAAAGATTCAACCGTTTCGCGGGGAAACCTCGATCTTCATCACACCGGGTTATCGATTTCGTGCGACTGATGTGATGATGACTAACTTTCATTTACCTCGTTCCACGTTATTCATGCTTGTTTCAGCATTTGCCGGCCTTGATGTCATGAAACGGGCCTATGCAGATGCAATTGCGGCAGAGTACAGGTTTTATTCCTACGGCGATGCCTGTTTGCTGTTTCCTGCGGTTTAAGTGAGACGATCATCCACACAATGTCCGATGCATTTTCTTTCAATTTAATCGCGACGGACTTAGGCGCGCGTCTTGGTGAGATCGCAACCCCTCGGGGGGTGGTGCGCACGCCCGCTTTCATGCCGGTTGGAACGCAAGCAACGATCAAAGCTTTGCATCCGGAAGAGGTCCGAGCGGCCGGAGCGGATATTGTTCTTGCCAATACTTACCATCTGATGCTGCGTCCAGGCGCTGAACGTATCGAACGCCTTGGGGGCTTACATCGGTTTATGAATTGGCCCCGGCCGATCTTGACGGATTCGGGCGGATTTCAGGTGATGTCGCTCTCGGCGCTTCGGAAGGTGGATAACAATGCCGTCACCTTCCGCTCGCATCTTGATGGCACGATGTTCGAGCTTACGCCGGAACGTGCCGTTGAAATTCAGCGGCTGCTTGATTCCGACATCGCGATGCAACTCGATGAGTGCGTGAAATTACCGGCGACTCCTGTGGAGATCGAACGCGCCATGCGGCTGTCGCTTGCATGGGCCGAGCGTTCCAAGCGTGCTTTCGAAGGTGCTCCGGTTGGCCGTGCGTTGTTTGGTATCGTCCAAGGCGGCGATAATCCAAATCTCCGTGTCGAAAGCGCGCGTGCGCTTATTGATATTGGCTTTCCCGGTTATGCCGTGGGCGGTTTGGCCGTGGGCGAGCCGCAGGCCGTGATGCTTGCGATGATCGGTGAAGTCGCACCCGTGCTCCCGCAAGATCGTCCGCGCTATCTCATGGGGGTCGGCACGCCTGATGATATTATAGAGGCCGTTGCGCGCGGCATCGATATGTTTGATTGCGTGATGCCAACACGTAATGGCCGGCATGGGGTCGCGTTCACCCGGCATGGGCCGATAAACCTCAAAAACGCGCGTCATGCGGATGACCCTCGGCCGCTGGACGAACAGAGCGCCTATTCCGCCGCAAGTACCTATTCGCGGGCCTATCTGCATCATCTGGTCAAGGCAAACGAAATTTTGGCGTCGATGCTGCTCTCAGCCATCAACGTCGCCTATTATCAGGAACTGATGGACGGCATCCGCACTGCGATTAAAGCCGGGCAATTTTCACGGTTCATGGCCGAAACCAAAGAAGGCTGGTCTCGCGGCGATATCGGGCTCTACGCCTGAGGCACCTTGAATTTTTCGGCATTCCGGGCTCGACGCGATCCGCCGCACGATGCAAAATACGCCGATAATCAACTAACAGCCGATTGGTCTAGGAGAGGCAATGTCTATCACCATCAAGGTCAATGGCGTGGATAGGTCGGTTCCTGCTGAACCGGATACGCCGCTACTTTATGTCCTGCGCAACGACCTTGCGCTTAATGGCGCAAAGTTCGGCTGCGGTGCTGCGCAGTGCGGTGCGTGTACTGTGTTGGTTGGAGGACGGGCGGTTCGCTCCTGCATTACCGAAGTTGGCTCGATCGGTAACGACGAAGTCACGACGATCGAGGGGTTGGGGACGATCGAAAAACCACACCCGCTACAGAAGGCTTTTATGGGTGAACAGGCTGCACAATGCGGCTACTGCATTAACGGCATGATCATGTCGGCGAAGGAATTGCTTGATCGGACACCGCACCCGACTGAGGAAGATGTCCGCCAAGGCCTCGCACAAAATTTCTGCCGCTGTGGAACTCACGGTCGCATCATTCGCGCGGTGCTTCGCGCCGCCAACGGTGCGGGGAGGACTTGATCATGAATGCTCCGATGCTCTCGCGCCGTGAATTCGGCAAAGCCGCAGGCGCACTTGTGCTGGCGTTTTCGTTGTGCCCGGAGACCGTGCTGGGACAGGCTCCAGCATTGCCGGGCAGTCTTGCCAATAATCGAATGCTTGATGCGTGGCTGCGCATCAATGCGGATGGCTCTGCGACGATCCTCGCCGGAAAGGTGGAGCTTGGTCAGGGAATTCTGACTGCGTTTTCCCAGATCGCGGCGGAGGAACTCGATCTGCCTCTTACGCGCATAAAGATCATGTCAGGTGACACGGCGCGCACGCCCGATGAGGGACACACATCGGGCAGCCAATCGATCGAATTTGGCGGCCTTGCCATTCGTTTGGCCTGCGCGGAAGCGCGGTCTTTGCTGATCGAACAGGCGGCAAAAAGGTTCAATACAACGGCTGACAAGCTCACGGTAGCCGATGGGGTGATTTCTGCCTCCGACGGTAAAAAGGTTGGTTACGGCGAACTGGCAAGCGAGCTCGACTTGCATCGTCAGGTAACGGCGAAAGTCGCACCGAAATCTCCCGACAAACACAAGATTATCGGAACTTCGGCTCCGCGTCTTGATATCCCAGCCAAGGTGACCGGCGGTCAGGCCTACGTTCAGGACATGCGACTTCCTGGGATGTTGCATGGCCGGATCGTGCGTCCGTTGCGCTATGGCGCGAAGCTTGAAAGTGTCGATGAGGTCAAGGCAAAAGCGCTGCCTGGCGTCGTCGCTGTCGTACGCGATGGAAGCTTTCTCGGCGTCGTCGCGGAGCGCGAAGAACAGGCGATTAAAGCGCGTCATGTTTTGAACGAAACTGCGAAATGGAGTGGTGGCATCGATCTGCCGGAGCCGGCGAAGCTGTTCGAGCACCTGGAGACGTCGCGCGCGCAGACTACGGTGGTCAGCGAGAAGAAGGGCGACGTGCCGGCGAACGTACGCGTGTTTGAGGCGGCGTACACCAAACCCTACATGGCGCACGCGTCAATTGGACCTTCCTGTGCCGTTGCCGAGTTTAAAGACGGCACAATGACGGTATGGACGCATTCACAGGGTGTCTTTCCTTTGAAGCGTGACATTGTCAAAGCGCTGAAGATGGATCCAGCTTCAGTCCGATGCATCCACGCGGAAGGCTCGGGCTGTTATGGCCATAACGGCGCGGACGATGTAGCGCTCGATGCCGCGCTGCTTGCACGTGTGACCCAGGGCCGACCGGTGCGTCTGCAATGGATGCGTGATGACGAGTTTGCATGGGAGCCCTATGGAGCGGCCATGCTTGTTCGAGCCAAAGCAGCGCTCTCTGCGGACGGGCGGATTGTCGATTGGAATTACGACGTCTGGAGCAATACTCACAGCACGCGGCCCAATGCGCCGGAGGGCGCAAACAACCTGCTGGCAAGCTGGTATTTATCGGAGCCGCGCCACCCGGGAGCGCCAACCAACATCCCGCAACCCGCCGGTGGTAGCGACCGCAATGCTGTACCGCTTTATGATTTCCCGAACCAGCGGATCATCAATCACCTGGTTATCGATATGCCGCTGCGGGTGTCGGCACTGCGAACCCTGGGTGCATATCACAATGTATTCGCGAGCGAGTCGTTTATCGATGAACTCGCAATTGCCGCGAACGCCGATCCGGTAGCGTTCCGATTGGCCCATCTTAAAGATCCGCGCGCCCGGGCAGTGATTGAAGCGGCTGCCAAAAAGGCGGGTTGGAAGCCAGGCGAAAAAGGAGATGGCACCAAAGGTCGCGGTGTCGCTTTTGCCAAATACAAAAATCTGTCTGCCTATGTCGCTGTCGTGGTGGAGCTTGAGGTCGATCGTCAATCGGGTCGGATCAAAGTTCCGCGGGTCGTTGCCGCTACGGATTCAGGACAGATCATCAATCCGGATGGACTCACTAATCAAATCGAGGGCGGTATCATTCAGTCAACCAGCTGGACGTTGCACGAAGCTGTGCGATTCGATCGCAATGGCATTACATCGCGTGATTGGAGCACCTATCCGATCTTGACGATGCCCGAAGTACCGAACGGTGAGGTTGAGTTGATCGATCGCCCCAGCGAAAAATCGCTGGGGTCGGGTGAAGCATCGCAGGGACCAACCGTGGCTGCGATCGCGAATGCGTTCGCCAACGCGACCGGCAAGCGCCTCAGGGACCTGCCGTTTGATGCCGCGCGCGTCAAGGCGGCGCTTGCATAAGGTTGTTTCCGATGTGGTGTTAAGGCTGTAGCCGGTCGGCAGGAAATTCGGCTAGAGCGCGATGAAGAAGCTGAGATCGCGCTCTAGCCTTTTGTTTGAGAGGGAAAAACAGGCTTTCCCTCGGGACAAACGCAAAGCGTTTGCCCGGAGATCATGCTCTAGCTTCAGCTTAGCGTCCCGGCAGGTAAATTGACGTTTCAAATTCGTACCCGCAGGCATCGCACGACCAGAAATGGCGGACGCAACGCTCGCTGAGATGCTCGCTCCATTCGGGTCCGATGATTGGTGCTCCACATTGAGCGCAATGCGCAAAGCTGCGTAGCTGTTTTTTCTCGATCATAGCGGTAGTCTGGAGCTTCATGGTGAAACCTCCCGAGAAAAACTTTCCGTTATTATGCAGTGAGCGTAGCAATCGTGAGTGCTGTTTGTGGCGGTCGCGTGACAGCGAACGCTCCAGCGCTAAAAAAGGTTTGTCAGTTAATTGAACGAAGCTTCGAGTAATCTTCCGCAGCGCAGCAGGATTGCTGGGGTGCGTCGCGCGGCTTACCCTTTCAGGAAAGGGAAATCCGGACGCGCATTGAAATCAACATGGGATTTCCGCACGTTCGGGCCATTCGGCTTAAAGGCCGGACGATATGGCTTCTTGCTGGAACCGGTAGCTTGATCGTTAGCGGCCTGTCCGGAGGGCGAAAGCGCGCGCCATTTTGTAGCAAGCTGTCGGAAGAACGTAAGGTCGGATGTGCGGTGTTGCCGTGCCCAGCGGAAA
>DATAIA010000460.1:0-1506 GCA_036262895.1 Xanthobacteraceae bacterium | reverse complement strand
GAGACAACCGCGCACGCTCTGCAACGTCCAATGTCCAATACTTGAGGCAAACTAGTCTGAAACGTGACAGTCACAGTTTCGAACGGCGGCAACCTGCCGCTTCGGCCTCTTCGGAGGAACAGAACCAACGCTTGCCTTTGGCGAGGTCCATTTTTACCGCAGAATAGAAACGTCCTCCGATATTTCGGGCGGGCGGCGGGCGCTGCGAGCCATGCATAAACTAACATCATATCCGGACCACTCAGTGGGGGCCGATCAGCGCAGCGTGCGGGCAGATGCGCAAGGTGACATTTCATTCGATCACCTCGTCGGCACGCGCCAGAAGGGCTGGCGGGATTGTGATCCCGAGTGCCTTCGCCGTGGTCGTATTGATCACTAGCTCGAATTTCGTTGGTTGCTCGATAGGAAGCTCGGATGGCTTAGAGCCCCTAATGATTCTGTCCACGTAGACGGCAGCCCGGCGCCAGAGGTCGTCAATACTGGCACCATACATGATCAATCCGCCGATCTCTACGAACTCCCGTGCATTCCACATCGCGGGAATGCGATGGACGGAGGCAAGATCGACGAGCCGCTGTCGCTGAAGGAAAAGCATTTGACTCGGAAATTCTAATAGCGCCTCAGCGCCTAGCCTCGACAGGGATGCGAATGCCGCCTCAAAATCTGTCGGACCAGACACGGCGGCAAACTCAAGTGAGATGCCGAGGGCTGCGGCGACTTGCCGAGCCTCTTTGACCATTTCTTTCATGGTCTGATCGCCATACGCTTGCGGGTGCCAAAGCACGCCGACCCTAGTGAGCGGTGGAACAAGTTCCTTGAGATATCCCAACCGCTTGGGGACGAGTTCGGGGCCGAGAAACGTGTTTCCCGTGATGTTCGCTTCGGGAGAGGCGTAGCTTTGCACCAACCCGTCTCTGCTGGGATCGGCCATCGCCACCCCGACAATAGGTATTGTGCTTGTCGCTTTCTGCGCGGCTCGCGTCGCCGGAGTAGCGGAAGAAACGATGACGGTGACACCGGCCGTGACAAGTTCGGTCGCAAGAGCGGGCAGACGCTCGGTATCTCCGCTCGCGGCGCGATATTCGAACCGAATGTTCTGCCCTTCGACGTAACCGAGATCACGTCATGCTTGCGGCATCAATCCGCGCCGTTGCTCATCAGGTGAGGAATTTGAGAGCAGGCCAACGACGGGCGCTTTCGAATTGTCCGCGTGGCTTACCTGCGTCCAAGCGCTCGCGGCGAGGAGAATAATCAGATCACGTCGTCGCATCGTCGAGCTAACCTCAGCAAAACAATATAGCACTGTGCTGGCTAGGCTAGCGACCCCGAGTCGGGTCGCAGAATGATCGCCTCGCCGTCGAGCACTGCGCTCTCGACCGGCAGCGCCGCGACCGCGTCCCTGATGCGCGTGAACGCCTTCGAATAGTCGCTCGTCCTTCTGGCCCACAGGCGCACCTGCTCGCCGTCCTGCGGGCAATCACGCGATAGCCTTCGAACATGATCTCG
>DATAIA010000459.1:0-4848 GCA_036262895.1 Xanthobacteraceae bacterium | reverse complement strand
GGGCAGCGAATGGATCGCGGATTCTCAAACGAGGCGCCAACGGAACCCGCCACACCGTCCGATGCTGAGCTTGCAAGTGACCGTGCACGAATTGTTGCTTTGCTTGGGCCGACCCCGGTTGCCATCGACGATGTAATCCGGATGGCCGATGTCTCGCCGGCGGTTCTACGGACTGTGTTGTTGGAGCTTTCGCTCGCAGGACGGATCGAGCGTCACCGAGGTGGATTGGTGTCGCTGATCTGATGACGCAAGCAATCACCGGTGCAGGCGAAAACCCTATATTAAAGTGTCTGCTGACGCCCAGACATGCATGTCACCTTAGATAGTAAATAAAAAGATGTGCACCCTCTAGTAGCATAACTAAGCCGCCCCAGAAAAACCCCAATAACCGAAGGTTAACCTCGAGATTTGACAGTGGGGGGCGATTTACCCATATGCACGCCTTCTGGCCCATGGTAGCGCGGCCTAACAAGCCCCTCAGATCGTCGGACCTTCATGAACGTAGTCATTGTAGAATCTCCGGCTAAGGCCAAGACAATCAACAAGTATTTAGGCTCGGACTACGAAGTCCTGGCCTCGTTCGGCCATGTCCGCGACCTGCCCCCCAAGGACGGCTCGGTCGACCCGGAAGCCGATTTCCGCATGATTTGGGAGGTCGATCCGAAGGCGGCAAAACGCCTTGCGGACATCGCCAAGGCGCTCAAGGGCGCAAATAAACTGATCCTGGCGACCGACCCCGACCGCGAGGGCGAAGCCATCTCCTGGCACGTCCTGGAGGTTCTCAAGGAAAAGCACGCGCTGAAATCCCATACTGTGGAGCGCGTCGTCTTCAACGCGATCACCAAGCAGGCCATTACGGAAGCGATGAAGCATCCGCGCGCGATCGACGTCGCGCTCGTCGATGCTTATCTCGCCCGGCGCGCACTCGACTATCTCGTCGGCTTCACGCTTTCGCCGGTGCTGTGGCGCAAGCTTCCGGGCGCACGCTCCGCCGGCCGTGTGCAATCGGTGGCCCTGCGGCTTGTCTGCGACCGCGAGCTTGAAATCGAGCGCTTCGTTGCCAAGGAATATTGGTCGCTTGTTGCAACGCTTGCCACACCGCGCGGCGATACGTTTGAAGCACGCCTCGTCGGCGCCGACGGCAAGAAGATCCAACGGCTCGATATCGGATCCGGCGCGGAAGCAGAGTCGTTCAAACAGGCGCTTGAGAGTGCACAGTTTACGGTATCGAACGTCGAAGCCAAACCGGCGCGCCGCAATCCCTATCCGCCATTCACAACATCAACGCTGCAACAGGAAGCAAGCCGCAAGCTCGGCTTTGCTCCGGCGCACACCATGCGCCTTGCGCAGCGTCTTTATGAAGGCGCCGACATCAACGGTGAAACCGTCGGTTTGATTACCTATATGCGAACCGATGGTGTGCAGATGGCCGATGAAGCCATCAGTGCCGTGCGTCAGTTCATTGGATCGGACTACGGACAGAAATATCTGCCGTCAGCGCCGCGCCAATATCAGAGCAAGGCAAAGAACGCCCAGGAAGCTCACGAAGCGATCCGCCCGACCGAAATTTCCCGCCGTCCGCGCGAGGTCACCAAGTTCGTCGAACCGGATCAGGCCAAGCTCTATGAACTGATCTGGTTGCGTGCCGTTGCGAGCCAGATGGAATCTGCCGAGCTTGAACGCACCACCGCCGACATCTCCGCGAAAGCGGGCAGCCGCACAATCGACCTGCGGGCGACCGGCACGGTGGTGAAATTCGACGGCTTCCTGACGCTTTATCAGGAAGGCCGCGACGACGAAGACGAGGACGAAGACTCCCGTCGTTTGCCGGCGATGAGTTCGGGCGAGGCTCTTACCAAAAAAGCCATCGCCGCCGACCAGCATTTCACGGAACCGCCACCGCGTTATTCCGAAGCCTCGCTTGTAAAGCGCATGGAAGAACTCGGTATTGGCCGGCCGTCGACTTACGCCGCAATCCTCGCGGTGCTCAGGGATCGCGGCTATGTTCGGCTTGATAAAAAGCGCCTCACTCCCGAGGATAAGGGACGGATCGTCATCGCGTTCCTGGAAAGCTTTTTCCAGCGCTACGTCGAATATGATTTCACCGCTGATCTTGAAGAGCAGCTCGACCGCATCTCCAACAATGAAATCGCGTGGCGCGAGTTGCTGCGCAATTTCTGGCGCGACTTCGCGGGCGCTGTTGCCGACATCAAGGATTTGCGCATCGGCGAAGTCATCGATGCGCTCAACGAACTGCTTGGTCCGCACATCTTCCCGAAGGGTGCGGAGGGCACCGACCCTCGGCAGTGCCCCACCTGCGGCGCCGGACAGCTTTCGCTCAAGCTTGGCCGGTTTGGCGCATTCGTCGGCTGCTCAAATTATCCCGAATGCCGTTTCACCCGCCCGCTTGTTGCACCGGATGGCGAAGTCAACGGCGGCACCAAGGTGCTCGGCACAGATCCTGAATCCGGACTTGAAGTCACGCTGCGCAGCGGCCGCTTCGGCCCTTACGTTCAGCTTGGCGAAGGAGGAAACGGCGAGAAACCGAAACGCGCCGGGCTCGGCAAAGGGCTTTCGCCAGATGATGTGGATCTCGAACGCGCGCTTGGATTGCTTTCGCTTCCGCGCGAAGTCGGACGCCATCCTGAAGACGGCGAGCCGATCCTGGCCGGTATCGGGCGGTTTGGTCCTTACGTTCAACACGGAAAAACGTATGCCAGCCTCGAAACCGGCGATGAAGTCCTGACTGTGGGCCTCAACCGCGCTGTCACGTTGATTGCCGAGAAAGTGGCAAAAGGACCGAGCCGTCGTTTCGGCGCGGACCCCGGACGCGCACTTGGCGACCATCCGGTCAAAGGCGGCCCGATTGTTGCGAAGAAGGGGCGATACGGTCCCTATGTCAGCCACGATGGCGTGAATGCAACGCTGCCGAACGACAAGACGCCGGAAACGATCACGCTTGAGGAAGCGGTTTCTTTGATTGATGCGCGAGCCGAGGCTGGTGGCGGAAAATCGAAGCGCCGCTCTTCCAAAGCCGCGACCAAAGCCAAGGAACCCGCCACTCCGAAGCAAAAAAAGGCGGCTGCGCCAAAGCAAGCTGCGGCGGCAGCCAAAGGCGCGGCCACCAAAAAACCTGCTGCACCCAAAAAAGCTGCATCAGAGCCTAAGAAGCCGAAGCAGCAAAAAAAGGCTGCGGGTTGAGATAACGATTTTCAGAGCGCGGTCGGAAAATTTCTGGCTGCGCTCTCCGTTGATTAGCAAGGCCCGTCGTCCTGAGGTGGCCGTGCACAGCACGGCCCTCGAAGGGCGCGGGCCGTTCATCCTTCGAGGCTCGCTTTGCTCGCACCTCAGGATGACGGGAAATAGTTCCGCTTAAATCTTCATGCTCTAAAATATTTGGCACATCACTTGGTCAAAGACCGCAGCAGAACGCCGAAAGCTCTCCCATCCAAAGAGGAGATCCTGGCGTTTATTGCGACCCAGCCCGGAAAAATCGGTAAACGCGAGATCGCGCGGGCCTTTGGGCTATCCGGCGCTGACCGTGTCGCCCTACGAGACATATTACGAGACTTGATCGATGAGGGCCGTCTTGAGCGGCGCCGCAGCCGATTGCATCGTGCCGACACGCTTCCGCCAACGGTCCTTGCCGATATCACCCGTCGTGACCGTGACGGAGAATTCATTGCCGTGCCGACCGAGTGGGATGCGGAGGCGCACGGCAATGCTCCCCAAATTCACATCATCACTCATCGTCGCGCACGGCCGGGCTCCGCAGCCGGCATTGGCGATCGTGCGCTCCTGCGCGTCGAAGCAACCGGCGACGGCGAGGACATTCGATATAGTGGTCGCGTCATCAAGATCATCGATCATGCGCGCCATCGCGTTTTAGGCGTCTTTCGTGCGTTGCCGAATGGCGGTGGCCGGCTGTCGCCGGTCGATAAGAAACAGCTTGGCAAAGAGATCGCCATTCCACCGGATGCAACAGCAGACGCGCGCGACGGCGATCTGGTGGCTGTCGATATCACCAAACAAACCGGCTATGGGCTTCCGACCGCGCGCGTTAAAGAGCGGTTAGGCTCGCTCCAAAGCGAACACGCCATCAGCATGATCGCCATTCATGCGCATGGCATTCCTCATGTTTTCACGCCCGATGTTCTGAGCGAGGCCAATGCCGCGCAACCTGTCGGCATTAAAGGACGCGAGGATTGGCGCGAGTTGCCGCTCGTCACCATTGATCCCGTGGACGCCAAGGATCACGACGATGCGGTGCACGCTGCACCCGATACCGATCCGGCTAACGAGGGCGGATTTGTCATCACCGTCGCCATCGCCGATGTCGCCCATTACGTGCAGCCCGATTCAAAACTTGATCAGGAAGCGTTGACGCGGGGCAATTCGGTCTACTTTCCCGACCGCGTTGTCCCGATGCTGCCGGAGCGGATTTCAAACGATCTGTGCTCGCTCAAGCCCGGCGTCGATCGCGCAGCCCTGGCAGTCCGGATGGTGATTGGGGCCGATGGCCGCAAGCGCTCTCACATCTTTCATCGGGTGCTGATGCGTTCAGCGGCCAGACTTAATTATGCGCAGGTGCAGCGTGCGATTGATGGCGCCGCCGATGACAGTACCGGTCCGCTGATGGCGACGGTCCTGTTGCCCCTCTATGCCGCGTATGAAGCGCTCAAGCGGGCACGAGACGACCGCTCTCCCCTCGACCTCGAACTCCCCGAGCGCAAGATCATTCTCAAATCCGATGGCACCGTTGACCGGGTGATTACGCCGGATCGGCTCGATGCGCATCGGCTGATTGAAGAATTCATGATCCTGGCCAATGTCGCAGCCGCTGAAACA
>DATAIA010000458.1:0-7532 GCA_036262895.1 Xanthobacteraceae bacterium | reverse complement strand
GTTGATTGGGAAGCCGTAGTTTTTTCAATTCAACCACAATTCCCGTGAGAACGTCGATATCTTGCGAGCAACTGGAATTTCCCATTTCCACATTAAACGCCGCTATTAGCTGCGCTGCTGCAAAAATTCGATAAGCGTATGCCTTTGGTTCACGAGCTTATCTTTCATTTCGCGCCTTTGATGCCGAAGGAACAGGATAGCACGACGAAATTGACACTCGCTAATCATATGCCGTCTTAGAACAAGTGCATCGATCTCTGAAGGCCGTTGGTCTTGTGGGGTTGCTTCTAGTTCGCGCTCAGCATCCGCCGCGGCAACATGCAGGACATTTTCGAAATTCGACCGTCGAAGTGTCCCGGCCCCCAGCTCTTGTTGTGCGTGGCCTAGAAACCATTGCCGAGAATTATGAGCCTCCTCGGTATAAATTCCACGGTCCGTCCCGTGCGTCACTTCGGGTGAAGTCGCAGTTTCCAGAAGTCGGTCAAGCATCCAAAAGGTGGTCTGGTTGACGCTGAAATCAAGTAAATGAATCAGGTCAAGCCGCGTTTGCCCGTCTAGTGATTGGACTATTTTGGTGTCCTGAACGACAAGCTCCTGCTTGGGTGCGCGAAGGTATCTCCATCCGGCAAGAAACAGTACGAGTCCGATGAACAGTGGCAGCATATAAATCCATGTGCGCGGCTCTCTCTGAAGATTGGGAATGCCCGCGAACGCCGCGAGAGCCAAAAGCATCATTGCCCACAATCTGGCGTCGGCGGTAGCAGCCGCAAGCGCGGCCATCACTCGCGGCATTTTTGACTTGAGGCGGTCCCAATAAATCAGGATCGCCATAAGGAGGACGGCGACCACCAAACTACTGCTTGCCGCGCCAAACTTTCCTTCCCAAAAGAGGACTACGGCCTCAAATCCAGAGGCAAAGATGATCGTGGTGCCAAGAAACCAGCGGGTCGCGCCTTCCCAATTCTTAGGCAAATCAATGTCAGCCATTCTTACCCCCAGCAATCGCAGGAAGAGCATTATTCCCTGTAGTATAGAGCCGCTACATCGCCAAGTTGGAGATCTGCCCTTCGGGGAGCGGTGGCGAGCGAAGTGAGCTAGGTGGGTGCCTTCAAACGAAGACACCTCCTCCCGTCGCCTCGCCTTGCTCGGCGTCGACTCTCCCCGCAAGCGGGGGAGGGAAAGGGTGTCAATGCATCGCGGTGTTTGTTCGCGGCATCAAGGCGCCGCGATGCCGAATGACTTGCGCCGCAAGGCGGTGGGCCGATGCAACACACTCCGCGGATTTTTGTCCGCCGAGCCGGGCCGCCAAATAAGCCGCATTGAAACTGTCGCCGGCGGCTGTGGTGTCGACGGGCGCAACAACCTCCGGAACCGGCACCAGTTCGCAATTGCCCTCGATGGCGACCAGCGCATTGCTGGGGCCGTTTTTGACCACGATTTCCTTGATACCGAAGGCCTGCATGCGATCGACGGTTGCCTGGGGACTTGCATCACCCCACAGCAGGGCTTCGTCGTCAAAGGTCGGGAGCGCGATGTCGACGCGCTTCAATGCTTCAATGAAAACGGTGCGGGTGCGGCCGAGGTCGCCATTCCAGCCGCGTGGCCGGAAATTGCTGTCGAAGGCGATCTTGGCGCCGTTCTGGCGCGCGAGCTCAACAGTCGCAAGAAAACGGCCGAGACCGATGTTAGAGTAGAGCGACAGCGTAATGCCTGAAAAATAAATCAGTTGGGCAGTAAGCAGACTTTCGGCAATCGTCTGCCATTCCGGCAACTCAAACAACTCGCGCGCGGGAGAGTGATCACGCCAGTAATAAAACTGGCGATCACCCGCACTATCGGTTTCGATGAGATAAAGTCCCGGCATACGTCCGGGAGCCCGCATGATGAGATCCGTTGCAATGCCCTCTGCGCTTGCAAGCGACACGATTCCTTCGGAATAAGGATCGTCACCGAGCGCCGTCGCATAATTCACGCTGATACCGGCGCGAGCAAGATAAACGGCGGTGTTGAAGGTGTCTCCGCCGAAGGCGAGCCCGAAGCGGCCATCGCTACCGCGCGCGGCTTCGATCATGACTTCGCCGACACAGACAACGCGGGACTTTTTATCGTTCATGCGCGGGTCCAACACTCACGGGATACGGGAGCGCGACAATAGCATTTATGCGGCTGCCGAATGCTAACTTTTGAACGGGTTGGGAGAACATTGGCGGCCGTCCTTGCAATGCTGCCATGCAAACGGCTTTTCGAGCATCTTGCGGGTGGTAAGCAGCGGGTTGCGAGCGTAAGTCGAGACGATGGCGTGAATCAGGGACCGACCGCATTTCGAGGGTCACGCTTTCGCGCGGCCACCTCAGCGTGACGGTCGGAATGACTTGTGAGCTTAATTCCCAAACAGTCTCCGGTATGGCTATCCCCGACCGCGGTCGGGGTGCTTTGCGGAATCGGCTCGGCCTTGTGTTGGGCTATCGGTTTGGTCGCGGCGCGCCACGGGATTGCAATCGGACTTGCACCGGTTGACATCGCGCTGCACCGGTTTGTTTGGGCCGGGCTTATTCTAACGCCTCTGGTGTTGCGTAGCGGCCTTTGGGACCTCGGCGGAATTGGTTGGCGTCGCGCTATCATCGCGACGTTCTTTGGCGGACCGTTTCAAGCGGTGCTCAGTTACACCGGATTCATCACCGCGCCGCTCGGTCACGGTGCGGTCATTCAACCGGCCGCATCCGCACTCAGCGGGCTTATTCTCGCAGCATTGCTGGTCAACGAAAGACTGAGCGGCGCGCGCTTGATCGGTGCCCTCATTATCGTTGCCGGACTGACAATCTTTGGTGCCGAAGCCATCACGGTGATTGGTGCGCACGGATTGATCGGTGATTTATCGTTTGCCGTGGCGGGCGTGAGTTTCGGAATCTTTGCTGCACAATTGCGGCGGTGGAATATTTCGGGCCCGCGGGCGGCGGTGGTGGTTGGATTTGTGTCACTGCTGATCTATGCGCCGATTCACGGAATCGTATTCGGTTATCAGCGCATCATTGCGGCTGGGCTTTGGGAGAACGTGCTGCAGGTGTTGGTGCAAGGTGTTCTCACGGGGTCGCTCACGATTTATATGTTCGCTCGTGCGGTGACGCTTATTGGTGCAGGCCGCGCCGCCACGTTCTCGGCGCTCGTGCCGGGTTTTGCCATGGTGATTGGTTATTTGGTGCTTGGCGAAACACCGAGTGTTGCCCAGTTAAGCGGGCTTGCCGTGGTGCTTGTTGGATTTAGATTTGTGCTGAAGCGGTGAGGCTTTTCCCTCCCCCGCACCGAAGTCGGATGTTTCCGACTTCGGCATTTTATGATGCCGAACTCAGGTAAACCTGAGTTCGGTCGGGGGAGGGAAAGAAAAATCACGCCGCCTTCCGGCTCGCAAGGAATTCACCCATGCGATCGAGCGCCTTGAGAATATTCTCGGTTGAGTTGGCGTAAGAAAGCCGCACATAGCCTTCACCGAGAATGCCGAAATCCGGCCCGCCGATGATGGCGACGCCTGCGTCTTCCAGGAGCGAGGAAGCGAGAGCCTTGGCCTTCCAGCCGGTGCCTTTGATGTTGGGGAATGCGTAAAACGCGCCCTTAGGCGTCGCGCACGACACGCCCGGCAATTTGTTGAGCCCGTCCACCACGACTTTTCGCCGGCGATCAAACTCGGCAACCATTGCCGTGACTGCATCCTGCGGTCCGGTGAGAGCGGCAAGTCCGGCATATTGCGCTGACGCATTCACGCAGGAATGCAGATTGACCGCGAGCTTGCGTGCGTAGTCGTAGAGTTTGCCGGGCCATACCGCATAGCCCATGCGCCAGCCGGTCATGGCGTAGGTTTTTGACCAGCCGTTGAGCAAAATTACGCGGTCGCGAATCGAGGGATAGTTGAGCAGGCACACATGGGTTTCGCCGTCATAGAGCATGCGGTCGTAGATCTCGTCCGACATGATCGCGACGTTGGGGTGGCGTTCGAGGCCTGCGACAAGCTTTTCGACCTCTGCTTTGGGCGTAACGCCGCCGGTAGGATTGGCCGGGGAATTGAGGATGATCAGCCGGGTTTTCGGTGTGATCAGCTTGAGCGTTTCTTCCGCCGAGAACGCGAATGCATTCTCCTCGCGGATCGGCACCGGCACGGGCTTTGCGCCGGTAAATTCGATCATCGAGCGATAGATCGGAAAACCGGGATCGGGATAAAGGATTTCGGCACCGGGTTCGCCGAACATCAGGATCGACATGAGCATGGTCGGCTTGCCGCCGGGCATGATCATCACGGTGTCGGGCGAGACATCTGCCTTGAAACGCTTATGGAGGTCGGCCGCGACCGCCTCGCGCAACGGCGCAATGCCGGTCGCCGGCGTATAGCCGTGATGGCCGTCGCGCAGCGCTTTGATCGCCGCCTCAACAATGTGCTCGGGCGTGCGGAAATCGGGCTGGCCGATGCCAAGGTTAATAATATCGCGGCCCTGGGCGGCAAGTGCGGTCGCCCGCGCCAGCACGGCAAATGCGTTTTCCTCGCCAATGCGATCGAATGCCGCGACGGTGTTGAGCATGGTTTCTCCTATCCCTTAAGGCTGGCGGGTTCTTTAGAGCCCGATTGATTTCGCTGGCGACTTCAGCGCATCCTCGCCCCGAAATCAAATTCGGCTTGCAGGGCAGTGTCCCCGAGCCGATTGCGGGAGGATGGAATGGCTAAAAAGGGCAAAAAAGGCCAATCAGGCAAAAATACCCAGACGCGGCTGCGCTCGCAGCTCTGGTTCGATAACCCGGATAACCCGGGCATGACCGCGCTTTATCTCGAGCGTTACCTCAATTTCGGGCTCACCAGTGCCGAGCTCACCTCAGGCAAGCCGATCATCGGCATCGCGCAGACCGGCTCGGATCTCTCGCCCTGCAATCGCCACCACTTGGACCTGGCGCAGCGCGTGCGCGAGGGCATCCGTTCGGCTGGTGGCATCGCATTTGAATTTCCGGTGCATCCGATCCAGGAAACCGGCAAGCGCCCGACGGCGGCGCTCGATCGTAATCTCGCTTATCTGGGCCTTGTCGAAGTTCTCTACGGATATCCGCTCGACGGCGTCGTGTTAATGACCGGCTGCGACAAGACAACGCCGGCCTGTTTGATGGCCGCTGCAACGGTCGATTTGCCGGCGATTGTGCTTTCCGGCGGGCCGATGCTGAACGGCTGGTGGAAGGGTGAACGTTCGGGCTCGGGCATGGCGGTCTGGAACGCGCGCGAGGAACAGGCCGCAGGCAAAATCACTTATCAGGAGTTCGTCGACATCGTTGCATCTTCCGCGCCTTCCGTCGGTCATTGCAACACGATGGGAACCGCCTCGACGATGAATGCGCTTGCGGAAGCGCTCGGCATGTCGTTGCCGGGCTGTGCCGCGATCCCGGCGCCTTATCGCGAGCGCGGGCAGATTGCCTATGACACCGGCGAGCGGATCGTTGCGATGGTGCACGAGGATCTCAAGCCGTCCGACATTCTCACCCGCAAGGCGTTCGAGAACGCCATCGTGACGTGCTCGGCCATTGGCGGGTCGACCAACGCGCCGATCCATATCAATGCGATTGCGCGCCATATCGGTGTGAAGCTCAATGTCGATGATTGGGAGAAAGTCGGCTGGGATGTTCCGCTGATGGTGAACATGCAGCCTGCCGGCAAATATCTCGGCGAGGAATATTACCGCGCCGGCGGCCTGCCGGCGGTGCTCAACGAATTGTTGAAGGCGAAACGCATTCACGGCGATGCACTGACCGTGAACGGCAAGACGATCGGCGAGAACGTCAAGAAAGCCACGATCGGCGATGCCGACGTGATCAAGTCCTACAAAAAGCCGATGAAACAGCAAGCCGGTTTCAAAGTGCTCAAAGGCAATTTGTTTGATTCCGCCATCATGAAGACGAGCGTGATCTCCGAGGAATTCCGGAACCGCTATTTGTCGGACCCCAAAGATCCCAATGCCTTTGAAGGCCGCGCCGTCGTGTTTGACGGGCCTGAGGACTATCATCACCGGATTGATGATCCGTCGTTGAAAATTGACGAAAACACGATGCTATTCATTCGCGGCACCGGGCCGATCGGTTATCCCGGCAGCTGCGAGGTGGTGAACATGCAGCCGCCCGCGGCGCTGATCAAGAAAGGCGTGAAATCGTTGCCATGCATCGGCGACGGGCGGCAATCAGGCACCTCGGCCTCGCCGTCCATTCTCAATGCCTCGCCGGAAGCGGCCGCCGGCGGCGGTCTTGCGCTGCTCAAGACTGGCGATCGCGTGCGCATCGATCTCGGAAAAGGCACCGCTGATATCGTGATTTCGAAAGCTGAACTTGCGAAGCGGTGTGCGGCGTTGGAAAAAAATGGCGGATATCATTATCCGGCGAGCCAGACGCCCTGGCAGGAAATTCAGCGCTCGATGGTTGATCAGCTTTCCGAGGGCATGGTGCTCAAACCCGCGGTGAAGTACCAGCGCGTAGCCAAGCGCATGGGCGTGCCGCGGGATAATCATTGAGTGAGTGGTGGCGTTTGTCTCTTTCCCTCTCCCCTTGAGGGAGAGGGTGGCGAGTTGCGAACAGATGTGAGCAACGAGCCGGGTGAGGGGTGTTGTTTGTGGAAGAACCCCTCACCCGCCTCACTCGCTTACGCTCGTTCGTCACCCTCTCCCGCAGGGGGAGAGGGAAAAGGCCTCACTGCGCCGGCACGACGGGCTCGTTTTTAAGTCCGACCGCATCGAAGGCGCGGCGAACAATGCCGGAGGCCTTGGCGCTTTCCATGAAAGCGCTCACGTAGGCAAGCGCGGCGGTCCGGTTCTTTGGAACCGCAATGGCAATTCCGGTGCTTTGAAATCCGCCGTCGAGAATGCGCGAACCCGGCAGCTTGGCGGACAGGATGGCGAGCGCGTCGCGCGAAAGCGCGAGCGCGTCGGCTTTTTCCGTGCGCATCATGTCCATCGCCTCATCGATCGTTTGCGCTGAAACGATCTTGATATTTTTCAGGCTGCGTTCCGCGCTGCGAACGGTTGTGGTGTTGGCAATTCCGACTGCGCGGACTCCCTCGCGATCAACGTCGACCAATGTTTTGATTTCGGAATTGCCGCGGACCAAATAAGTGCTCTCAAGCACATAATAGGCGGGGCCGAAATCCACTTTGGTTTTACGCGCTTCATCGACCGGCATGAAGGTGACGTCGATCTTGCCGCTGCTTGTCGCCTCTGTCAGTTCGCCGGTATTCGGCGCAGCGAAGAACTCGACAGCGACGCCGAGTTTACGCGCAAGCTCGTTGCCGAGATCGACCGTAACGCCGTGAGGTGTCCCGGATGCATCTTGCGTTACAAACAAGGTTGTCGGTGCGGGAGCCAGGGCAATTCCTACTCTCAGCTTTCCCGTCGGTATCAGTTCCTTCACTGCATGGCCCTCGTCATGAGCAATTGCCTGGTCCGCTATGAATGCGGCCGCTAATATCATTCCGCTTCCGCTGAGCAATCTTACAAACATTGTTGAGCCCCTGTGCAATTGCGCTC
>DATAIA010000457.1:0-2601 GCA_036262895.1 Xanthobacteraceae bacterium | reverse complement strand
GCGGCGTTTTTTATGATGGCTGCACTCTGCGGCCTCGCTGTTCCATTTGCATGGATTGGGTTGGCCAAAAGTCCTTCTCTCCAGGTTGCTGGTGAAAGATGAGGTAGGCGCGTTTTCCGTACCAGATCAGCTTTCATCATCTGGTCGCGCAAGACGCCCTGGAGACGCGTCAGCGGGGGTGACCGCTCCAGACTTTCGTTTTCTGACATCGAAGCGACTGCCGCACGCTCTCGTCCCAAATTATTAAAAGCGGCCTTGACACCGCTGGTTTGCCAGAGCCGTCAACTCTCGGCCCAGTCGCTGCGTTACTTGAGCCAGGGCCGCCATCACGCACGATGTCGCTTCATCCAGGGGATGCTGGTTGGCCGTTGTCGAATTGCAATTGTTTCAGGTGCCGGCGCAGTCGTGGCCCGGAGCAGTTTGACTGTGCCGTACAGTCAAAAGCCGGTCTATATGCCAGCGACCATGAACGGAAGACCGATGCCCTGTAGTTTGGGACGAGGCTTTTTGGGACGTGTAATCATAGAGCGGGGTGATAGCTTAAGCCCCACCAGCGGCGCGAGAGCGGACATTCTGGGACCTCGGCTTTGGGCTAAGCCGCCGGCGCACGCGACAGAGTTCGCCGTTAGCCGGACCTAACCGTCCGCAAGTAGCGCCTCGAGGCTCAAGTCGGCCTCTTGAGGTCACCGGCCGACATTGGCGCGCCGTCCGTATCGGTGGACTCATCCTGAGATCAATCGGCGCGCTCATAATAGTAGCGACAATTGCTGGCCGAGCTTTCGTCCGAGCTGGCCTTCGATGAAATCGCGTAGGCCCTCCGATACTGAGCGTCCTTCAGCTGCGATTTGACCGGGAAAAGAAGGCGCGGGCGGCCTGCCGGCAGTCAGCCATTGCGCCAATTTAGCCGGCGGCGTGCAACGATTACAATTGAACGCTAGATGCGTGGATGTAACTGTGCCCTCGGGTACCTGTTCTCGCCGACATGGCCACTTTCTGCACTAGCGGAGCGATTCACAAGCAGTATAATATTCCTCTCAGGCGTTAGAACGCTCCCAAAAGGAACTCCCCGGGGGTCAAAGTGCCAATCAACATGATGATCAGCAGGCTGCGCGTCAATTCCGCGGTAAGCGATGCGGACGCAGACGCCCTGAAGACGATACCTTCAGTTGTCAAAGATCTCCCGCGCGAAGCTGTTCTCGTACGTGAAGGTGATCGGCCCACTAATTGTATCGTAATGATGAGGGGCTTCTCCTATCGATCAAAGGTCAATGAGCATGGGAAAAGACAGATTCTTTCGTTCCATCCTGCCGGCGATATGCCTGATCTTCACGGTCTCCTCCTCGATCGGATGGATCATGATCTGACAACCCTGTCCTCAGCGACGGTTGCGTTTATCGAGCATCGTCACATAAACCGCCTGATTGAAGACCGGCCGCAACTTGCCCGCGCTCTGTGGCGTGAAACTGTTGTCGATGCATCGATCTTTAGAGAATGGATAGTCAATCTCGGCACGCGGGAAGCTGCGGCTCGGTTGGCTCATCTGCTCGCCGAGTTGCGCACTCGGCTCGCAGCGGTAGGACTAACCGCGGATGACGAATTCGCCTTCCCAATAACTCAGAATGAACTTGCCGAAGCCCTCGGCATCAGTTCTGTGCACGTAAATCGAGTGATCCAGAGTTTCAGGGCGGAAGGGCTGATTGAACTTACCCGCGACACCGTGAGGCTGAAAGACCTCGAAAAGCTGCTTGAGCTTGGTGGCTTCAACGAGTTCTATTTGCATCAAAAAAATAGGAACGGATGATTTATCTACCGCGTTTGACGGATGATTTACTCCGCGTTTGCTGACGAATGCGAACTTTCCGCTTCACGATAGATGGCTCACGGCCGTTTGCCGGCGACTGCCAATTTTCGTCGGATCATGCAGCATGGCATGAGGCGTTGAGGTTGGTGCGTGACATCGAAGGATGCCTGAAACCGGGAGAGAGCTGGGAGCTCGCCGTGTACGATGAGACAGAATTGGTCTTTCGCATCAAAGTGGAAACGGCCGCAATGCGCCGGTTTCGTTGACGGCTAAATTTCGGGGGCTGCTGGCCGCTAATCATGGTCGCCTTGCTTTGATTGGACGAAACATCGGCGCTCGACCCTATCGCCATCTGGACTTGTTTAGCAAGGACGTTCAAATGCTGAGCAAACCGATCAAACAAATCGCGCTTTGCAGGATCTGATGCGAAATCGCGGATGATCGCGCACTCGGCGGCATCCATGCGCAATTTCTGATTCTGCGGTGGATAGTCCTGCATCAGAGGCCCCGTTTGGAGTTTGACGGCAGCCATTCGCCTTTGCGCGCCGTCTTCGGCCTGCCGTGCCATTCTGAGCAGCTTTTCCCCAGCCGCTCCCGGGCAGGTGTTAGCTTGCGCACGCAGACGCTTGGCCGCTCCGACGAGGCGATCTTCAAGCATATCCACCTGTTTTGATCCGGCGTCGCTTCTTATTCATTAATGTCGCCCTTGGAACTAACGCCAGTGTAGGTTCCAAAAAAGCCGCACAATGCCAATTCGATTTGCGTGGGATCAGCCAACAGGAAAAGGCTCGCTGCTGATC
>DATAIA010000456.1:0-1621 GCA_036262895.1 Xanthobacteraceae bacterium | reverse complement strand
CGGCAGCGCGGCCTGCGCACTACCTGATTTTGCTGCTTCCGCCATCGGGCTCCGTTTCCTCTGCGATCCTGATTCCAGTTGCGAACAGAATAGATCGCGGTGGAAATTCAAGGAATTTGAATGTGGACATGGCTTCTATCGCAAAATTGAAAGGCTGGAATATCGGGCGGCGACGATGGTCGCCCGTGCGATGCGGCCGCGCTCGCGTTGATTGTACCGGTCACTTCTGCGGAATCGGACGAGCAAACCCTCGCATGAATCAAGCAACGGATCTCTGATTCCGATCTGTAAAATAAGCGGTCCAAGCCATCGCGAAGGATGGCCGCCCCGGAAATCAAAACAACCTCGGCGAGCTATCTCGAAATTGTTCTTGCTTTGTTTCATTTGATCAGGCAGGCTGTCCTCGATCATTTCCGGGAGTTTTTCGATGGACCGCGTTCAACCTGGCTACGTTCAACTTATTCTTCATGCCGACAAAAACACCCCGAAGAGTTTTGTAACCGGCTTACTCCGCTCGGTATTCAGCCTCTCACCAAGCGACGCCTTTGAGTTGATGGTCTCCATCGGAAAGCAAGGCAAAGCGGTTTGCGGTACGTATCCGCGCGCAGTGGCCGAAGCGCTGTTTCAGGCTGCGCAGGAGCGGATTCGCGAAGCGGGCCATCAACTGCCGCTGACGGCCCAGGCCGGTGATGGCGTGGACAGCGATCGCTGCAAGCTCTGCGGCCATTTTTCCGCAACGCCACTTCGTTTGGTCAATAAGGCCGCGCTAATGTGCGATGATTGCATGCTGGCAACGGCAGAGGAACTCGGCGCGATCACGGAGACAAAGCATTTCAACTTTGCCTGCACGGCCGTCGACTGGCATTTCGCCGGCACCCCTTACGATCGGCTGGTCTCAGCATCGCGACAGTTTCCCGGCCACATGCGCGCCGACGTTCAGGCCGCGGTGGAGAGGTTGTTTTCCGATCGGCCCGTCCGGTTCTTCGGCATTCAGGAGCGTCATCGCTACGAAACCCTCACCTTCGCCTTGCTCACGGGTGCTGGACAGGCCGCGCACGCCATTGCGCCGGCACAATACCACGATGTCGATGTCGGCGAAGCAGAACCGGTTAAATGCCTCGACAATGGACTATGGCTGCGTATTGACGACGACATGCGCTACACCGTCTTGCTCTCTGCGCATCGCGAACACACTATGGAGACGGGCGTCCGCATTGAAATCACGCTGGCCGCCGGCGCGGCAGGCGCGGAGTTCGTGAGGCGATGCTTCGCCGAGATCGAGGACGCGGTCAACGCCGCGAATTGCTACCGGGGCAAGATCCTGTCATTCGACGGCGGCGCGAATTATCGCGGATCGTCGCGAGGCCTGACGGTTCACAAGCTGCCGCCGGTCGAGCGTGCCAACGTGATCTTGCCCGACGCGACACTGAAGCTGCTCGATCGCAATATCCTGAACTTCGTGCAGCATCGCGCAAAGCTGCGCCAGCTCGGTCAATCGACCCGCAAGGGCATTCTGCTGTACGGCCCGCCCGGCACCGGAAAGACCCATACCATTCGATACCTCGCCAGCAACCTGCCCGGCCACACGACATTGATTATCACGGCCGCGCAGGTCGAGTTG
>DATAIA010000455.1:0-8587 GCA_036262895.1 Xanthobacteraceae bacterium | reverse complement strand
CACAGCGTCACGCAAGCGCAAAGCAGAGCCTATGCCGCGGTCGACAAAATCATTTGGCCCGGCGGCTTTTGTCGGCGTGACATCGGATGGCGGGCGGTGGAGCGCGAGAAAACAGGAGCGGCGTGATGTCCGATCTTGCTGATCTGTTTGCGGGCTTTGCATCGCATTGGATCAACACGTCGATCGGAAAAACGTTTGCCCGCGTGGGCGGCAACGGTCCGCCATTACTGGCGCTGCACGGTTACCCGCAAACCCACGTGATGTGGCATCGCGTTGCGCCCGCCTTGGCTGCGCACTTCACCCTCGTTGTTCCAGACCTGCCGGGATATGGCTGGTCGGCGGTGCCAAATGCTGACGCCGATCATGCCCCTTACACCAAGCGCGCCATGGCCGGCGTGATGATCGAAATCATGGAAGCGCTGGGCTTCGTGCGCTTCAAACTGGCGGGACATGATCGCGGCGGACGCGTCGCGTATCGCCTCGCACTCGATCATCCCGGACGCGTCGAGCAGTTGGCCGTGCTCGACATCGTGCCGACTTACAACATGTGGCACGGGATGGATCGCAATCTGGCGATGAAGAGCTGGCATTGGCCCTTTCTGGCGCAGCCTCACCCCCTGCCTGAAATGCTGATCGGCGCACACCCTGTCGAATTTCTCGATTGGCTGATGGCAAGCTGGACGCGAACAAAGAATCTCACATCCTTCGATCCGCGTGCCATGGCGCATTATCGCACCGCCTTCCAGGACCCGAGCCGCATTCATGCAACGTGCGAGGATTATCGCGCCGGGCGTACCGGCGATCTTGCCGCTGATGAAGCTGACTTCAGCGCCGGCAAAAAAATCACGGGCCCGCTTCTTACCTTGTGGGGTGGCTCAGGACTTGCCGGTGAAACCAGCGGACCGCTTGCGATCTGGCGCGAATGGGGCACCCACGTTTCAGGTCAAGCCATCGAAGCCGGACATTTTCTATGTGAGGAAAATCCAGGCGCAACTGCCGAGGCGTTGATCGAATTTTTCAACTCATGAAGGTGTTCCATGAAGCTGCGAGATGCGCAACGCACCGACGTTCCAACGATTGTTCGCATGCTTGCCGACGATGAGCTCGGCGCCGCACGTGAAAAAATCGAAGATCCGCTTCCGCAGGGCTATTATGCCGCTTTCGAAGCGATTGAAGCCGATCCAAACAATCGTCTGCTTGTGGCTGAACTCGACGGCGAAATCATCGGCACACTCCAGCTCACGTTTATTCCGGGCCTCAGCCGCGTCGGAGCGGAGCACGCGCAAATCGAAGCGGTCCGCATTGCGAGCCACTTACGCGGCAAGGGCTTTGGCAAGCAGCTGATTGCTGCCGTGATCGACATTATTCGCAAACGCGGATGCGCCATTGTCCAGTTGAGTTCGAGCAATTCTCGAACCGATGCGCACCGCTTCTACCAACAGCTCGGATTTGCCACCTCCCATGTTGGGATGAAATTGATTCTCCAATAAAAATCGACTTCATGTAAAAGTGAAAGATGAAGATCGGCGGGCACAATGAATACTAGGTGCACCGGCACACAGGTTGTTATTCCGGCCGTCATCCTGAGGTGCTCGCGCAGCCTCGAAGGATACGGTCGGCCCACTTCTAGCCATCATCCTTCGAGGGCCGTGCTATGCACGGCCACCTCAGGATGACGGCCGTTAGGCGGCCGGAGACATGAGGCGATGACCACAATCGACCGTCAGACAACTTTCTCAGGCACCAAGGACGTTGCCGAGGCGCTCAAGTTCAATATCGGCGCGCTGTCAGATTACCTCGCGCGTGCCCTGCCCAGCTTCGCCGGCCCTCTGACCGTGCGCCAATTCAAGGGCGGCCAATCAAACCCGACCTATTTGCTCGAGACGCCGAGCCGCAAATACGTTTTGCGTCGCAAGCCGCCGGGCAAATTGCTTCCCTCCGCGCACGCGGTCGAACGCGAATATCGCGTGATTGACGCGCTTTATCGTCAGCACTTTCCGGTCGCGGAACCGATGCTGCTCTGTGAAGATGCCGCGATCGTTGGCACGCCGTTTTATGTGATGGACTTTGTCGAGGGCCGCGTCTTTTGGGAACCGCAGATGCCGGGATCAAATCCGGCCGAGCGTGCGGCCATCTATGACGCGATGAACGCAACGCTTGCCAAGCTGCACGCCTTTGAGCCTACAGCGATTGGTCTCGGCGATTTCGGCAAAGGCGAAAACTACGTCGCGCGTCAGGTCGAGCGCTGGTCCAAACAATATCGGGCGTCGCAGACGGAAGATATTGAAGCGATGGAACAGTTGATGAATTGGCTGCCCGTCAACTTGCCGGCGCCGGGACCGGTGCGATTGGTCCACGGTGACTATCGGCTCGATAATGTAATCCTCGCCGGCGATCAGCCCAAGATTCTCGCGGTGCTCGATTGGGAGTTGTCGACGCTTGGCGATCCGCTTGCGGATTTCACCTACCATTTGATGCAATGGGACATGCCTGCGTTGGAGACTGGCCCGGGCGTTGCGACGCTTGTGGTTCATGATCTCAAGGCACTCGGCATTCCCTCGCGCGATGCCTATGTCGATGCCTATGTCGCGCGCACCGGACTTGATCCGCGCCCTCACCTGCCGACTTATCTCGCCTACAATTTTTTCCGGATTGCGGCGATCCTGCAGGGCATTGTCGGCCGGGTGCGCGATGGCACGGCAACCAGCGAGCATGCGCCCGCCCGCGCACAGATGGTGCGGCCGCTGGCCGAAAAGGCATGGTCGTTCTCGCGCGAGGCTGGAGCGAAGTAGATGACCAAAGCGCCGCGCGAGTCTCATCGCCATGCGCCGGCGTCAAAACAGAAAAAAACCTTCGCGCTTGCACTCGGCGGCGGCGGGGCTCGGGGCATTGCCCACGTTGCGGTGCTGGAAGCCCTCGATGAAATGGGGGTTAAACCGGCTGCAATCGCCGGCAGTTCGATCGGAGCGGCCATTGGCGCTGCCTATGCCGCCGGCATGACCGGCAAGGCTATTCGCCATCATCTCGTGCGCATCGCCCACCGGCGGCCGGAAACGCTTTCAAAGCTGATCACGGCGCGCGCCACGACGCTCTCCCAACTGTTCTCGGCGGGCTTCGGCAATCCGATGGTGCTCGATGCGGAAAAACTCTGCGCTGCGTTTCTACCGCCGGACATTCCTGGCGAATTTGAAGGCCTTTCCATTCCTCTGATCGTCATGACCACCGATCTTCACGGCCGAAAAGAAGTGCCGTTTTCGTCGGGCCCACTCGCTTCGGCGCTCGCCGCGTCCCTGGCGGTGCCGGGATTGCTGCAGCCTGTCTCGATCGGCGGCAGGCTTTTCGTTGATGGCGCGGCCGTCAATCCGCTGCCGTTCGATCACTTGCGCGGGCGCGCCGATATTATCGTTGCCGTCGATAGCTCGATCGGGCCTGCGAAAGAACAAACATTGCCGGATCCGTGGGAATGCCTGTTCATGACCCTGCAAGTCATGGGGCACACAATCATTTCGGAAAAGCTCAAGCACGGCGCGCCCGATCTGGTCATCCGGCCGAATGTTGGAATTTTCCGCATGCTCGACTTCTTTCAGGCAAGCGCCATTTTGCGCGTGGCCGATGCGGTCAAAGCTGAGGTGCGCGAGCAGTTGAAAACGCGGCTCGAACTGAAATGAAGATACTTTCAGCCGCCGTTTTTCACCCATTTCAAAATGTTGGTGGCGACGGCAACTAACGTTCCGTCTTGATTTTTGATCGTGATATCTGCTGTCGCGCGGCGGCGCTCGGCATCGATCGCAGTGATGCGGTAATCCACCGTGATCGTGTCGCCGAAATAGACCGGAGCGAGAAACCGCATGCGATCGTACCCGAGTGAAACCAGGACCTCGTCGCTCGTCAAAGCCTGTTGGCCGACAGCGAGCACCGATGCGGTCGACATGAAGCCGACAAGCAACGCCCCATGCGCCAACTGCCGCTTGTAGACTGTTTTTTCCATGAAGGCTTTGTTGACATGCATCGGCGCGAAATCGCCGGTAATGCCCGCAAACAGATAGACGTCGCTCTCGCCGATTGTCTTGCTAAAGGACGAACTGTCGCCCACCGCAACATGAAAACCGCTCATAGCATTTGACCCCATCATAAAGCCGCTGTCACCATTTATCAGATTTCCGCCGCAAATCGATCTTGATTATCGCACGAATGGAGCGCAATGCCCTCGCACGCAATCAATCAACCAAGCCCTAGGCAGTCAAGTCCAGGTCTATTACAACTTCGCGCCGTGTACGAGGGCGAGCGTTTTTCCCTCGCCAGAGGCTAAAGGGGACGCAATGCCGCCCAGCAAGTTCATGTCGGCTGCGGAAGCAGTCGCGCTTATTCGCGATGGCGATACGGTCGGCATTACGGGCAGCGGTGGCGGCCTGCTCGAAGCGTCCTGTTTGTTTTCCGCGGCGGAGAAACGGTTCCTCGAAACCGGCCATCCGCGGCGCCTCACACTCGTGCACGCGCTGGGGATTGGCGATCGCAAAACGCGCGGCCTGAATTGCTTCGTTCATGACGGCATGGTGCGGCGGGTGATCGGCGGACATTGGGTGTGGTCGCCACGCATGCAGCAACTCGCGCGTGAGGAGAAAATCGAAGCCTATGTACTCCCGGCCGGCTGCATCATGCAGTTGTTTCGGGAAATTGCCGCAGGAAGGCCCGGCCTGTTCACGCCCGTCGGTCTTGGCACGTTTGTCGATCCTCGGATCGAAGGCGGCCGCATGAACGCAAAGGCCACCGACGATCTCGTCGAGGTGGTTACGATCGATAACCAGGAGCTGCTTCGTTACAAGCCCTTCCCCATTCATGTCGCCCTGATCCGCGGCTCTTTTGCGGATTCGGCGGGCAACATTTCACTCGATCAGGAAGGCGCGAACTTCGATGTCTATGCGCTTGCGGCGGCGGCGCACAATTCCGGCGGCAAGGTGATTGCGCAGGTGCGCACCGCAGTTGACCGCGGCACGTTGCCGGCACGCTCGGTCAGAGTGCCGGGCGCGATCGTTGACGCGGTGGTCGTCGACCCAAGTCAGACGCTTGCCTACGATATCGTCCATGATCCAACGATCTCGGGCGAACAGCATGGCCCAGAACCGGCTGAGACGCCCGAGCCTTTCACGGTTCGTCAAATCATCGGGCGGCGCGCGGCGGAAGAACTGGTTGATGGCGCGATCGTCAACTACGGGTTCGGCATTCCTGATGCCGTCGCCAAACTGGTCGCCCAACGCGGCGAGCACGATCGCTGCTATCAAACAATTGAGCACGGCATTTACGGTGGCACGCTGCTCACCGGAATCCATTTCGGCTTTGCGCGAAACTCGACCGCGATGATCGATTCGCCGTCTCAGTTTGATTTTTATTCAGGAGGCGGTCTCGATATCGCGTTCCTCGGTTTTGGTGAACTTGACCAACGCGGGAATGTGAACGTCTCCAAACTCGGTGGATTGACCGTCGGCCCCGGCGGCTTCATCGATATTTCGCAAACCGCCCGCAAGGTCGTGTTCTGCGGCACGTTCGATACCAAGGGCACCGAGATCGCGACCGAAAACGGGCGCTTGCAGATCAAACGTCAGGGCGACGTCAAAAAGCTGGTTCGCCAGGTGGAACAGATCACCTTCTCCGGCAGAACGGCGCAGCAGCGCGGCCAGGACATTACCTACGTCACCGAACGTTGCGTTTTTCGTTTGACGGACGAAGGGGTCGCCCTGACGGAAATCGCACCGGGCATCGATATCAGGCGCGACGTATTGGAGCGGATGGAGTTCACCCCGCTGATTCCCCGCGATCCCACCATCATGTCATCAAAGCACTACGTCTCGTAAAGGTTTTGCCCCCCCGACGGTCTACTTCGCTTGAAAACGCTTTGAGACCCTCCGGCATGGCCTTGTGCAACCGCCAGGAATAAGAGAAGGTCTTTAATCGATTAAGTGGCAGCCGTCGCTGTCACTCACTCCTGGAGATATGCATGAACTCTATGGCCAAACTGATGATTGGCGCGATTGGCTCGGCTGCGCTTCTGACGATGGTTTCAACAGCCGGCGCACAAGATGCCCCTGTTCGCATTCGCGGTTCGATTGAGGCGGTGGACGGCCAAGTGGTTTCCATTAAGGCGCGTGACGGTTCGGCGCAGAAGGTCACGCTTACGGACAACGCGACCATTGCCGCTGTCGTCAATGCCAAGCTGTCGGACATCAAACAGGGCAGCTATGTCGGCGCGACCGCCATGCCGGAAACAGACGGCTCCTGGCGCGCTGTCGAGGTGCACATTTTTCTGGAATCGATGCGCGGCGCCGGCGAAGGTCACCGTCCCTGGGATCTGCAGCCGAAGAGCACCATGACCAACGCGACAGTCGATCAGATGGTCAGCGCGGTCGATGGTCAGACGTTGACGCTCAAATATAAGGACGGCGACAAAAAGATCCTGGTTCCGAAGGAAGCTCCGATCGTGAGTTACGAGCCGGGCAGCAAGAGCGATCTGAAACCCGGCGCCAAGATCTTCATCGGTGGGGCAACCAAGAAGCCCGATGGCAGCCTTGAGACGAACCGCATCAATGTCGGAAAAAACGGCGTCACGCCGCCAATGTGATTGGGTTGATTGTTTGGACGACAGCCCTCCTCGGCAACGAGGAGGGCTTTTGTTTTTAAGTGCCCGGAATAACCACTCGCCACGCCCGGCCTTGTGCCGGGCATCCACGCCTTTCTTATTCTTAGCAAGAAACAATTCGTGGAGGGCCGGGACAAGCCCGGCGATGACGGCAGAAAAAGCTATCGTTTCCCTCGCTAGGCCGACGACCAGCGTCGAGGCCTAGCTACAAAATCTCGTTCACGCGCTCGGGCGGGCGGCAAAGCCGCGTGCCTTTGCGCGTACGGACCACAGGACGCTCGATCAGAATCGGGTGCTCGGCCATCGCCGCGATCAATTCGGCATCGGTGAGCGCCGGATCATCAAGGCCAAGTTCATCGTACGGCGTTCCGCGACGGCGCAGCAGCTCGCGAGGGCCAACGCCCATTTCTTTGAGCACGGCGCGAATGTCGGCGCTGGTCGGAGGCGTTTTCACATACTCGATGATCTGCGGGCGAGCGCCGGAAGCTTCGAGCATTTCGAGCACCTTGCGCGACGTGCCGCATTTCGGATTGTGCCAGATGGTAATCGACATCGGCTTCTCAAGCTTAGCTATGCTCGCGCACCACAGCGCACATAGACCGCAATTCCATAACGGCCGGCAATTTCCGGATCGAGCCACTTTAGCGTCAGAACGCGTCCGTCAAACGACACAATCTCGCGGTCGTTCCTGTCTCCGGCTGGGCCGTCCGGCCCGATGTAGTTCCTCCCATTGGGACCGCCCTTAAGTCGAAGTTCCTGAGGCTCCGTCTGATCGGCAACAAGCATTGTAACGCCACCATTCGGGCCCATGCTGATGACGAACGGCGGGTTGCAAGCATTCCGCGCGGCGGCAATGGTACGCGTACGGTCAGCCTCATTATGATAGGAAGCGTAGCCCCACCGGCCGACGATATCGCGGGCCGGGATGCTGGCGGGCGGTGCGGAGACAATTGCGGGCGCCGGCGGTGGGGCAGGCTGCTGCTGCCCGCCGAAGAAATCCGGCAGCGATAGCGATGATGATGTGCAGTTTGCGAGCGGCAACGACATCATCGCGAAAAGGATCGCGATCCTCGCGTGACGGCGGCCCGAACTCATCATGCTGAAACTCCTCCCCTAGAGCGCGATGAAAAGAGATTGAATCACCGTCGCGCCCTATCCCTTTGTTTGAGCGCAATCTTTTCGGAAAATCGGTTCCCACACCGCCTGCGCGAGTGCAGGCTTTTCCAGATCATGCTCAGGCGGCGAACTGTGCTGAACCCAGGCGATTGTTGCAAGATGGTTTATTTCATTTGTGTCGCAAACGGGTAGCGCTTCGCACCCACCCTCCATCAGCCCACGGCCTTTTTCCCGTAGCCCCATGGTCTTTTTCGGCCGGTTTAACCTCGATCCGATGCATGGGGCATTTTTGGGACATCACGTACTGATGGGGCGGGTTCACATTCGTTAACAGGCTGACTTGAAACGAACCCGCCCGCACTTCTTGACAGCCATTACGGAAGGCCATATCTCCTCGCGGCTGGCACTCCCTTCATGGGACTGCTAACAGCATCTCCGATCGACGCCTACCAAAGCCGCGCATTTTGCGCCGATGAGGAAGACATGGCCAAAACGAAATTCCGTCCCCTGCACGATCGCGTCGTTGTTCGTCGCATCGAAGCCGACACCAAGACCGCCGGCGGCATCATCATTCCGGATACCGTCAAGGAAAAGCCCCAGCAAGGCGAAGTCATCGCCGTCGGCCCGGGCGCCCGCGACGAAGCCGGCAAGCTCGTCCCGCTCGATGTGAAGAACGGCGACAAGGTGCTGTTCGGCAAGTGGTCGGGCACCGAGGTCCGGCTCGACGGCGAGGAATTCATGATCATGAAAGAGTCCGACATCATGGGCGTGGTCGAAGGCGGGGCCGTCGGCTCCAAGAAAGTCGCCTGATCGGACCGCACCTTCAGAGAGGAGTTAGAC
>DATAIA010000454.1:0-3723 GCA_036262895.1 Xanthobacteraceae bacterium | reverse complement strand
AATTTTTGGGACAAAATCAGAGCGTTGTTCGTCCGCACGGCCAATGTGGTCTATTCCGACGCGAGATGACATCTGAACTCGGACGTCCGCTTACACTTCGACCAAGTGACTGGAAGCACCTCTCGCCGTCGCATCCGATTTCCGTTAAGGGCCAGAACAGGACGCGCCCTATTCGATTCGGTCGGCGCTACGAGTCCTGGTTTCTCAGTTCGAGGGCGACGAGCCTTGCCAGCAGCGTTGCCGGGAAGAGCTGACCGACCACGCTCTCGATGGTGCACAGGCTGCGCGCCAACGGATGCACAGGGATAATGTCGCCATAGCCGGTAGATGTGAGCGTGACGAAGCTCAGATAATAGACCGAGCTCGCGAGGGCCGAGTCGTCCGCAAAATTCAATCCCTTGAACGCATCGGGAAACGACAGCCCGAGCAAGACAAACAGCGTTCCGAAGCCTAGTCCGATCAGCAGATAGAGCAGGACCGCGCCAACGATCCGGTGATAGGTAACGCGGCCAGGTCGGAACACCGCATCCGCAACGACCGCCCCGAGGGCAATCGCGATCGCAAGCCAGCCAACGGCCATGGCAACGATATTGAATACCGACGGCTCATAAAGCAGACGCGACACCAGGACCGCGACATTGACGATGACGCCCGCCGACATGATCGCGAGCGCGACCCGATGATCCGAAATGACAATCATGGCGGCGATCATGGCGAACAGCGCGACGATCGTGAACCCGTGAAATGCAAAGACGCCGGATGAATGCAACGGTGCAAACACGAACATGTAGAGCGCAAGCAGTCCGGCCAACGATGTCAGCAACCAGTCGCTATGGTCTCGCCCGAACGCCCGTATGCGGTCGACGAAGCCCAGCTTCGTCGCACCGCCAGCCGCGCTGTTTGTTGCGGGATCTCCAGCCGTAGCCGAAAACACGGTCACGGCCTCCTCGTTGTGGCTGCTATGACTCAATTCGAGCGTGACGAGCCGCGCCAACAAGATCGCCGGAAAAAGCTGGCCGATTATGCTTTCGATGTTGCACAGGCTTCGAGCGATCGGATGCACCGCAACGATGTCGCCGTACCCCGTCGATGTCAGGGTGACCAGGCTCAAATAAATGGCCGCGCTGCCAACGCCCCAATCGTCTGCAAACGCTATTCCCTTGAAGGCGTCGGGCATCAGCAAGCCGACGAATATGTAGAGCGTCGCGAAAGCGAGCGCGATCAGGAGGTACAGCAGGATCGCGCCGATGATGCGATGGTGGGTAACGCGGCCCCTTCGAAATACAGCCTCAGCGACCACCTCCCCGAAAGCGATCGAGATGCCAAGCCAGGCAGCCGCCATGATGTAGAGATTGTATGGCCATGGCGGATAGAACAGATGCAAAAATAGAACGGCACCATTGGCGCCAAGCCCGACCGCCATTGTGTAGAGCGCCACCGGGCGGTCCGCAATCTGGACCATTGCGCCAATGATTCCGAACAGGGCGAAAGTGATGAAGCCGTGAAATACAAGGAAGCCCATCGCGTGAAGCGGGGCAAATACGAACATGTAGAGCGCGAGCACCATGGCCAGCGCCGTAAGCAGATGATCGCCAAATCTCCGTCGAAGCCCGCGCGCCTTGATCAAGGGCTTTTTGGCCATTGGAGTTGTCTGGGAGCGCAACCGCGAGTCCCCCGTTATGGCAGATACCTGACAGCCGAATTCGAACGTAAGCGCGAAGTGACCGTTTCAGCACCACCAATGCTCGATGGGAATCTATGGTTGTTCCTCATCCACCCAGGCTGCAATTTCGTGGGAGGGCACATGCTGTCGCGGGAGAAACGGATTGATCGTGCCAGCGAAGACAATCTGTCCTTCGCGAAGCTTGGCGCGTGCGAAACATTTTGCTTCTGACTCATTTTCAAACGTCGTGGTCAGGCGCGGGTGTCGCGATTTTGGCAGAGTGCCGGTTTTCACTTCAACGGTCACGTACCAAGTAGGCGGCATCCTCATCCCTAGATATCGAAGCTGGTAAAGCCGGTGACGCAGAGATTTGGGAGATCATTTTGACGAGATTGAAAATGACAGCGAGATCCTCCCGGTGAACTGATCAAGGTAGATCGCCAAGGATCGACACGCCGAGCGGCGCCAGAGTTGGCTTTGTGGAAATAGTACAAAGCACCTACCCCTCGTAGGTTCGACTCGTGCCCGCCTATAACTTTACGGAACGTCAGCGCTTAAGATCATTGTACCAAAGGACAGGGTCGCAAACGGTTCCGCTGGCCACCGCGGAGCTCTTCGCCTACTTTTATTTCATAAGTTTTCTGTCAAGATCGTATCGCGTATTCAATCCAGGGAGCTTCTACAGTGGCGATAGGTACAGTGAAGTGGTTCAACGCGACAAAGGGCTACGGATTCATTCAACCTGACACCGGCGGCAAGGATGTGTTCGTCCACATCTCCGCTGTTGAGCGGGCGGGGTTGGGCAGTCTACGCGAAGGAGCCAAGGTAAGTTACGAGATCGTAGCCAACCGTGGAAAGGAGAGTGCCGAGAATTTGCGGATGGCTTGAACGGGACAACGCGGCAACTTCCCAAGCTCGGCCAAGCGCTCGTTCACTTCTCGGGATCAACGCGGTACGGCAGGATCGCTCCAGCGGCGACTTCACTAGCGCTTCGTCGCGATTAGTTTCGCCCAGGAATGCGATGGCCGTCCCCAATGACTTCCCGTGTCTTGGTGGACATGGCCGGCAATCACAGCAGCAGGAACGTGTCTGGGCCATCCACGACACCCAGATGCGGTCCGGCTCTGCGCGCATCCGCTTGATCAAGCGCTCGCCGGCGGAGAATTAAGAGAACGCAGAACAGCGGCTCAGTGTTGCCGTTTAGTAACCCGTGCCCCGCAGAGTTAGCGATAAGCTCCGCCGTTCCTGAATGAGGGCTGCCGCGATGGACGTGTATTTGAATTCCCGACGCGATCTACTCGTCGTGAAAAGAGGCGCTCTGATCCCTGCCGCTGCACTGCCAGGAAGCTGGCGCAAGAGTAACAAGCGGGTTGTCAAGGTCAGCGCCGAGATTGAGTCAGCGATCAAGGTGCGTGGCTACTACATGCGCAAGCTCACCAGACGGCCGGAAAAACATGCAGGATCATAAGCTGCAATCGCGAGGCTAAGAAGCAACGCTGCCGAAGCCGCGCTGATCCGTGACTGGGTCACAGAACCGACGAAGTGCGATATGATCGACCAGCTGCAAGAACATTTGAATCGGCTTGCGGGCGGAGTCGCGTAGGCGATGAAGAGAAATCCTGGTTGAGAAAATCGGGTGGAGCGCGGCAGATTCGGAGAGCCGCTGTTCTGCGCCCTCTTACCTTACAGCGGCGTGCGCTTGAACGGATGCGGTGCAGAGCCGGATCGATGGCTTCCTCTGCGTCTTAAATGTGCTGGCAAGCCGGGATGTCGCGGCTTCGGCAACGCCCAGTAGCATCTTACCACTATTTCCCTTTAGGACAATTGCTGGCTTGCCCCAAGCTCCTGCTAACTGCGATTGCGGCGTTGCGACGCAAAGAGCGCTTGCCGATGTCACGCGATTCGAGCAGCGGAGCTATCCAATATGGACGCGGGCCTTGCATTGCAGCCTTTGAGGCATCTGCGCCTGGCGGCTCTGTTGTTGTTCGCGCTCGCAGCTCCCGAAGCCGGTCGGGCAAACGATACATTGCGAGATATCAATGCCATCAAGCCGACTAACG
>DATAIA010000453.1:0-2788 GCA_036262895.1 Xanthobacteraceae bacterium | reverse complement strand
GCGAACGGCGCGCCGAACCTGACCGTCGACCTTCCGGTGATGCATGAGCTGTCGCGCAAGAACGAAGCGCCCATCTGCGGGAAAGACTTTAAGACCGGCCAGACGCTGATCAAAACCATTCTCGCTCCCGGATTCAAAGCGCGGCTTCTTGGATTAAGCGGATGGTATTCGACCAATATTCTCGGCAACCGTGACGGCGAGGTGCTGGACGATCCCGGGTCATTTAAAACCAAGGAAGAATCAAAGCTGGGGGTGCTCGAACACATTCTGCAGCCCAAGTTGTACCCCGAGCTCTACGGCAATATATTTCACAAGGTGCGCATTAACTACTATCCGCCACGCGGTGATAACAAAGAAGGTTGGGACAACATCGATATCTTTGGATGGCTTGGATATCCGATGCAGATCAAAGTTGATTTCCTGTGCCGGGACTCGATTCTTGCGGCGCCCATCGTGCTCGACCTGGTGCTGTTCCTTGACCTGGCAAAGCGCACCGCTGAGCTGAAGGACATCGGCATACAGGAGTGGCTGAGTTTTTACTTCAAGTCTCCCATGACCGCGCCCGGGCTTTATCCCGAGCATGATCTGTTTATCCAGATGATGAAGCTGAAGAACACGCTGCGTCATTTGCGCGGGGAAGAACTGATCACGCATCTCGGGCTGGAGTATTACGACTGACAATCGCGGGCCAGGGCGGCCCGCACTACACAGGTCAACCCACGTAGCTTCAAGGCAGCTGGAAGCTCTTCAGGATGGGCTCGAACGCTGCTGTCCACATCTGCTGAAAATCAATATTGCAAGCAGGCAAATCCAGTGGGCGAAGATGCGATGACGAAGCACAAAATCGCGGGCAGAGATTTTAAACTGTGACGCATCGTGACGTCATGCGCGAGTTGACACCGATGTTACACTGCGGCCTTCAACAAAAGCAGTGAACCAGGAGGCGCAAAGTGTTCAGTCTGATCTGGGCAGCGATTATTGGATTGATCGTGGGCGCTTTGGCGAAGTTCATCATGCCCGGTAAAGATCCGGGCGGAATCTTGATAACCATGGCGCTGGGCGTTGTGGGATCGATCGTGGCCACATGGATTGGCCGTGCCATCGGCTGGTACCGCGAAGGTCAGTCGGCGGGGTTCCTGATGTCGATTGCGGGCGCGATCCTTTTGCTCTATATCTACCGCCTGGTTCGCGGTAGAACCGCGCGAGCCTAACGACTAAATGTCAGGTCCTGCGATACCCCGCGCCGCGTTCTGCGCGGCAGCAATCGCCATCACAATGCCCGGGTCAAAAGACCCGGGCGATTCATGATTAGTGCCGCTCTTCAGCGGACGCGGATCGATGAGACACGATCGTTCCAGGTGCGCCGCGGATCGGTCGGCAAGCGCCAGTTGCGCAGATCGCGAATGTCGCGGCGAGTCCGGGCGCTTACGCCGCGATAGTTAAAGTCATTGAAGATTGCAACCTGGCTTCCTCCGAACAGGCGGATGGACGAGATGCGATCGTTGAAACCGGGCGGCAAGCTGGGGTATCCGCCTCCGGCACGCAGGCAGAAATATTGTCCACCAAAATCCGGGTTCTGGTAGAAGCAGGCGCCCTGACGCGGGCGCGGGCCTTGTCCCCAACCCGGCAGTGGACGGGGAGGCCGTCCCGGGCCTGGAGGCGGATAAATACCCGGCGGCCGGCCGTTAGTTGCCACACGATCAAACGGCACGTTGTTCGGGATCCGGTAGCTGGAATAGATATCGAACATGCGCTTTTCCATGCTGCGCACTTCGCTCTGGTTGTTGGTACGCCGATACTGCAGCCAGCGCGAATAGTAGCTGTCGAAGCGGCGCTGATCGTCCGGGCTAAGGCGCTGCCAGTTTCCCGGATAGCCCTGCACCTGAGCGGCTTGAGCAAAACCTGACGTGGTAATGCCGTAAGCAGCAATCCATAGCAGCAGAAAGGGAATCAGAATCCGGCGGCTCATAATGTTTTCTTGATGTTCTTAGCCTTTCGAAACCACCAGGTTGTTGGTGACCGAGAACGAACCCGACACTTCCCGCGCGCGGATGTTGGCAAGGTTCTTGTCCATTTCACTGTCCACCACTCCCTCCAGGGTGACGTTGCCGTTCTTCACGATAATCCGAATCGGCTTGATCACCGGCATGTCATATTTCTGCAGCGAAGGATATCCGTAGATGGCGCGGTAGAGGCGCCGCCGCAGGCGATCGTCATTCGGAGAGACCGGAAGAACCTCGATCTGATTGTTGACAGTTTCCACGCCTTCAATTCTTTTGACTACGCGCTCGGCGTCGGTTTTCAGAGTGGGCCGCGTGACCTGGCCCATCAGAGTTACGTTGTAACCGTCCACTCTGTAAGCAAGGTTATCGAACACGCCCAGCAAGGGAAGCATGACCAGTTCGTGGCGGACTTCTTTCTGAAGCCGTTCCTGAGATTTGGGCGATGCCTGGTTGTTCTGGGCAAATGATGACAGGGTGAGTGACACGCCGAGTACAGCGAGAAGGCTGATTCTCATTTACTTCTCCTGTGATTGGAATGGGCCGGGAAAGCGGGGAAATTATAACGTGAGCAGGTTAGGAATGCATCACAGCGGCGCAATCAGTCGAGCACCTGTTCAAGCAGTTGCTCCACTGAGCGATTAGCTTCCAGGATCGAAGAACGATGGTCCATGATGCCGGAGAGATCAGTGTTGGCGAAGGCGACGCGCCCGAACGGGGCAGCGCGCAGGACTTCGCTGGGCGCGGGCTTGTCATTTGTGCCGAAGAAGAATCCGGGCTGCGGATTC
>DATAIA010000452.1:0-3357 GCA_036262895.1 Xanthobacteraceae bacterium | reverse complement strand
CGAAGATCTCCGTATGCTCAGCCCGATTTACCCTACAATCAAGTATACGGCCGCCCAGCTCGCGCCATCGGCAACGACCAATCCAATAAGGGCTAAGAAAGTCGTGCGATCGACGCGCAACGCGCCGCTGCAAATAGCATATGCCCCGAAGCCAGCCGGCTACATCTACTAGCGCGACGGGTTCTCTGTGTGCTTCCGCAGTGAACCTTCGACGCGCTCTTCATACGGATTTTGGGGCACCGCGCCGGGCAGCCGGGACCAGAATGGGTACCAGCGGCGGAGCAAGCAACTTAGCCAAATGACGGGCGGCAGATGCCTTGGCCCGGTCCAGTTCGGCGATTCGCTGCCTATGCATGCGCTCAAAGCGTTCGCGAAGATGCAAGGGATAATAGAAGGGCATCGGTCGAGTCCTTGATGGGAGCTGCCCGGCGGCCCAAAAGCGTGCGTCCGGCACCACAGCTATATAGTGCCGAACACCAGCCGTACCAGTACCTAGACATCGGAGACGCATTGGCAAAGAGCCGCAAAACGTTGCTATCCGAGAATTCCGTCGACGCGCGGCGCCAATGCGATCGAAGGCAGCGGCCATCGTTGCCGTGCACGCCTTTGCTCAGCAGTGCGTCAAGGCCCGCCATCGTTTCCGACGCTTCAAGACAGATGCCATCCTGCTCCCGCTTCGCGTGGTTAGCTAGGAGCAGTCTGTCGTGGGAAGTTTGGATGGGTATATCGCTGGGCTCTTTGCCTCCGTAGCCGCGCCGGCGTCCCTGGCTGCGAGCACCAGCGCGCACCAACGCTGCAAAGGCGTTCAAAACGAACTTTCATGCCCGGCGCGCAACCAATCGCCGGCGAAACCGTGACAGCAATCCGGGACGACGCTCTCCATATGAGCGTAGGCGCGCGATCAAGGCACGGCTGCGTTTAGCTCACAATCGTCAGCTCCGAGGAAAGCAACATGTTCGAATCAGATAAATTCCGTTCGAAAGCGTCCGACTGCGCGGCTCAAGCCGACAAATCTGCCGATCCTTGCGAAATCCGCGACTTAAGGCGGCTCGAACAGAGCTTTCTCTCGTTGGCGCAGAACGAGGACTGGCTGGCTAATAATCTCGATAAGATCGTCCGCTCGCAAGACGGCCGCGCAACTGAATATCCTGGCGAGAAGATCAATGGCCGGACCGCATCGGAGATCGAGGAGCATATCCTGCGGTGTCTCGGAGCGGCCGTCATGCTGCACTGGGGGACGATATCCGCGACGCTCCAGCGCGAGCTCTTCGACACAGCAGGGTCGATGGGCTCGCTACTGCGAACTTCGGAGCTGCGTGGCCAAATCGCTCGATTTCTGCATAATCATCAGAATAAGGTCGATCACGAAGCGGAGTGACTCGCTCAACCTATCGGAAAAGGGCGAAGGCGGGTGAGTCTGGCAATTTGCCGCGCTCTTTCGACAGCAATCGGGGCCGTATTGAAGCGATCGCAGCGAAGGTCTACTCGCCTCGCAGCCGGGGCTCCTACCATCTCATCACGGCAGACGTCTGATTAGGATGTCTGCTCCCATTTGAGAGGCCACCAACTTGGCGGCCGCTATTTTGGCATTTCTTTGGTCGCGCCGGACGTATTAGCGCCTTCCTCTTCAATCTCCTGCTTGGCTTGCAGCAGGTGGGCCTCCGACTTTCCTGTCGGTTTACCTTCGCTGACCCAAATACGGTAAGCCCGCTCGCGGATCCGACGTGCCAAATCGTTCTTCGCTGTATTGTCGTCCATTGGACTTGCCCTCCACGGGGACAAAAAGATCTCACACGATGCCGACCTGCGCTCGGCCAGAAAAGGCCACCGCTCGGAAGGAGCTAACTTCCCGTCATAACAGCGAGTGCATGATCGTCACGGACATTCGCTCAATAAGACGCCAAGCGCTTTATCGCCGGCCCGGGAGGCTTCCGTGACAGTTGTGAACAAATCCTCGGACTGGGCGATTGGGCTTCGTCGCCCGGCGCGGTAAATCTCCCACCTCCATTGTTTAGGTGGATCGGCACGGTTCTTTACAACAACAGAAAAATCTCCGTGGCTAAGCATTCGAACAACTCCATTTGCCGCCGATTGCGGGAGACTAACGACGCTGCCACGGTTTTCTAGTCGAGCGATTTGGCAAGTCGGGTGAAGTCACTCAGTACCGAATCAATTAGTTGCTTCCGCCGAGGGTCTTGAGCCTGAGGTGTCGTGGCAAATAACTCCAACAAGTAGGTCGCTTTCGCCGCCGCATCATGCCAGTTCGCGCTCGGCGCCGCAGAGAGCTGCTTCTCCAGAGCATCCAAACGCCCGCGAAGCTGGCGCTCATTTTCAGTCACCTCCGCAAGCAGGCGTCTGGCTTCCGTTGCCTTCTGCGCGGCCATACCCCTATGGCTGTCGAGATCTACCGGGTCATGAGTCATGCGATCACCGTACTTTGGACCGGACTGGGTTTTGGCACTGACCACCCAGCGGCGGCCGGCTAGCTATTTCGCCAGGCCCTGCGATCTCAGCCATGCCAGCTTCCGCGGACCGTTTATCCATTCAAGGACCTCCGCTAGGGTCCGAAGTCCTCCGATAAAGCGGGTATCTTGCCCCGGATGATGGGCTTCGACCTGCCATTCCTCGTCGGTGAGACGTTTGGGGCGAAAATCGATGCGAATCTTTTTGCTCATATGGCGTTGTGGCAGTAATTCGGAATGCACACCAGCGGAAAGCCAGCCCGCGCCAAAATCGAGTCACGCCACTTTGCGTTTTAGCCGCCAGAGCTGATATCCTCTGAGCTTGATCTCACTCTCGATTTTATATCGCGAGAAGTTATGTGGAGGTGCGGCGCCCATCTCGACGGCCCCGCTCGGCTGCCACGGCGCGAACTGGCTCGGCAACTCACTGCCAGACGGGTCGCCGACAAAAGCGCTGAGCCCGTCTGATTCCGACTTAAACACATATATCTTCACGACAATTCCTTTCGGGCCGAATTGGGCCGTTCGATCCTTCTCGAGAAGCACCATACTCCCGATGACCCTATACAGATGCAAAATTCCTAATCTTACTCAGTTTGTGATCGTGGGCAGGATATTCGTTAATTGAATTGGCCTACACATGCTTGGCACCGAAAACATGAGATCACCGCGGGGGCACCTCTTTGAAGCCCGGCGCACGCTGGCACGTGGGAGCACTCCTGATGAAAAAAGCATTGCCGACCGGAATGCTAACTGACGCCGATCAGGCTCGCTTTAGCCTCGTTCGAAACTGGGTGCTTGATCAGCACGTTACAGAGATCGAAATGACGGAGCGGCAATTCTGGATATTTGCACAACTTCAGCCGGCTGCAGAAAAGCCCTGGACCACTTTCAT
>DATAIA010000451.1:0-2828 GCA_036262895.1 Xanthobacteraceae bacterium | reverse complement strand
TGCTGGCCGCTGCACGCCGGCTATACGAGATTGGCGAGCAGCATGGCGTCGATGCCCAGCGCAATGTCGCGGTGGACTCGCTCAATGCGTCCTTGGCGACGGTGTCTGGTTCGGCTCGCCTGTGGCCACAAACGGAGCGCGCGAAGGCGGCGCTTGCACTGGCGCGGATGGCGCGGTCGGGGGAAGAACGGAGCACCCTGGAGCGGTCGGCCCTCGCCGGTCTGAACGGCCTGGCGCAATACCTCGAGATGCCGGTGCATGGGCTGTGGCGCGACAACCTTCGACCGAACGGCACGTTTGTCGCGGAGCCATCGCCAGCCAGTTCGCTCTACCATATTGTCGGTGCCATCTTCGATCTGCAGGACTACGTTGCGGGGCCGGTTAGTTAGTTGGGGGGCCGTGCCAACAGGTGCTTTTGCACCGGGAAAAAATTGGCTATTTGGGATAGGGGCTCAGCCCGCGGACACGATTTCGATGACGGTATGAAGTGAAGAAGCTCGTCCTACACATTGGGGTAAAGAAAACCGGTTCAACGACGCTCCAGCAGTTTCTCTCCAAGAACCGCCCTAACCTGCGCGAACAGAACGCCGTCTATCTGAGATCGCCCGGAAAGATCGTGGGCGGCAAGTTTTTCGAGCTGTTTCAGGCGCGGGAACCGGATCGGACCAAGGTCGATAACTTTACGGCTGCTTTCCGCCGCGAGATTCTAGGTTGCGAGGATACGGGTGTCCGTGTGGCCATCGCTTCGGACGAGGCGCTTTGCGAGATGCGGCGCGATAGCGCGGTCGCACTGCAGCAATTTTTGAGTTCTTTCTTCAAGGAGGTAGAGATCGTTGTCTACCTGCGCCGCCAGGACGAAGCCATGGCGAGCCACTACTCGACCAGTCTGCGCGGTGGCGGCACGCGCCTGGTTCCCTTGCCAGAAGAGCCGGATCTGAAGCTCAAGACACTTCACTACGAACAGATGCTCGAGGTTTGGGCGTCGGCCTTTGGAGAGAGCTGGGTCCGTCCACGCCTATACGATCGCAAAGAGTTGATCGACGGCGATTTGCTGCGAGACTTCCTGACCGTGTGCGGCCTAAATCCGAACGGAAACTTCAATCATATCGATAACGCCAATACCGAACTGTCGAAGGACGTGCAGCTCTTTATGGGAATGCTCAACAAGCACATCCCGGCCCGGATCAACGGCAAACCAAATCCTGCCCGGGGGCCGCTGTTCCACATGTTCGATGACTTTCCGGATACCGGGAAAGGAATGAAACCGACACGTGGAGAAGCTGAGGCGTTCTATCAGAACTTTCGCGAGATTAACGAGAATGTCCGCAGGCGGTGGTTCAAAGGGCGGGAAAAGCTCTTTGACGAGGATTTCTCGAAATATCCGGAGAAACGCAGCGATGTGCTGACGCCGGAGCGAGCAGTCGAGATCGCGGCCTTCATGTGGTCGAAGCTTCAGCGCAGAGGTTCTGGCGACGACGACGAGAGCGAAGGCTGATCGTCGTTAGCGTCAGCGTGCGAATTTAACGACTTTGTCGTAGAGGTCGTATCGCGCCGCTGCGGTGATATCGCGGACCTCCTCGGCGTCGAGCAGCGGCGCTCGTTTGGCGAATTCCACCGACTTTTCTGAAGTCACTGCATATCCCCGGGCAAATGCGGGATCGTCTTCGAGCCCGAGATGCGCAAGCATCGGTGTAAAGTCGTAGCTTCCCGAGTACAGCGCCTCGTAGCGGACGATAAATATATTGCTGGCAACGCTCTCCATCGCAAGCAGCGTGGCTTCCAGAACGCGATTCCACATCATGATCGCATCGCGCGGATCGCGGCCAGCCCAATTTCGTTTGTAGGAGTTGGCGACGCCAAGGACGTCGCGGAAAATCAGGATAAAGCGGGGATCTGAAAAGCGTCGGTTCAACTCACGAATGTCGTAGGCATAGGCTGGCACCTTGTCGCCCACGACCTCTGCCGATGCAAAGCGAAGTTTTGCTTTTCTATAGAGGCCCGAATACTGCGACTTGTCCGGCGTGTGATCGGTATCGTCGGGACGGAAGTCGAAGAAGCGCTCTTCTTCAAACAGCGACGGGGTGAATTCGGCGAACCGCGTACGGCGCAAGATGCCTTTGTAGCGTTCCTCGCCGCAAACGATCTTCGGATGCCAGTTTAGTTGCCGGGCAAGTGCCGATGTTCCGGATCTGGAGCAGCCACCGATGAAAAGGTAGGTCCGGTCGGACATCCAAGCTCCGGAGGAAACGGCAGCGTCGGGCTTGGCCGTTGCTGCCGTTCACCATCGAACGGTTACTTCGGTGCGAGACCTTTGCGGTGTATCTCGCCGCGCACACGCTGATAGAAGGCGTAAGCGTCTTCCGGCTTGCAGTTGGGCCGCGAGGAGGCAACGCCCATGGCGAGGATGGCGGCAACGATGTCGCGCATCTGGGATGAACTCAACTTTACTTCTTCACTTGCTGTCTTTTCGGGCATTGCAGACTTTTCCTGTACAGACTCCGGTGCCATTGCCATCCGTTCGCTCCTCCGTTAGCGGCCCGATTTTTCGGGCTCTGTACATGCCTGTCGGCAAATTATTCTGCTGCGTTTTGAATCGCAGTGGCAGGACCATCTTGCAACGCTTGCAGTAAAGCTGTGATTGCGGTCCCCCAATCGGCAGCACTGTAAGGTGCCTGAACCTCTACCAGCTTTTGTCCGGCCAGCCAATTGCGACCAGTGGTGACAACCGGCACTCCGGCGGCAAGGGCACGCAGCGATTCAATCGTGATATCCGTCGGCGCGGTTGCGAACTGCAGGAAGGCCTCGCGACGCTCGAACAGGTTCTCGAG
>DATAIA010000450.1:0-29327 GCA_036262895.1 Xanthobacteraceae bacterium | reverse complement strand
CAAGGCCGAGGAATTAGCAAAGGAAATTCCGAACGCCGTCATTCCGCAGCAATTTAAAAATCCGGCCAATCCCGACATCCACCGGCGCACCACGGCCGAAGAAATTTGGAGGGACACCGAAGGAGCGGTCGACGTCGTCGTTTCAGGGGTTGGAACCGGGGGAACTATTACCGGCGTCGGGCAAGTTCTCAAACCGCGCAAGCCATCGCTGCGGATTGTGGCGGTTGAGCCGGAGGACAGTCCCGTCCTGTCAGGCGGCGCACCGGGCCCCCACAAAATCCAGGGCATCGGCGCCGGATTTGTTCCGGACATTCTCGACCGGTCCGTCATCGATGAAGTCATGACGGTTGGCAACCAAACCGCTTTCGATACCGCCCGCGCTCTTGCCCGCACCGAGGGCATTCCGGCCGGCATTTCCTCCGGCGCGGCACTCGCGGCATCATTCGAAATTGGCACACGCCCGGACATGGCCGGCAAGACCATCGTCGTCATCCTGCCCGATTTCGCGGAGCGGTATCTCTCAACCGCCTTGTTTGAAGGCCTGTGAACAGCGGGGACAAGTTGAACCTTCCGCTCGGCTCGTTTTTCCAGGAAAGCACCGCTGCACTACGGCTTTGCTCATTATCGCTATTGCGCCCGGTCGCGCCCGCCCATGTTCACGATCTGGACTCTTACCGCTCGAGTCCTGTTGGCGCTAAAGTGAGGTGATTCGCGCGCTGCGTAGCTTTTGCTCGCCAGCGCGAGAGGTGTGGGAACCGTTTTTGCGTCCGAACACGCCTTCATTTCTCGCGGAATACCCGGGACACTAGGGGTAGGAAAATGCCGGGCACGATCCGGGCGAGGAGCGGACGCATTCTTGCGGGGCCGCGGCCACGTGGATTCCAAATAGCGGCCGCAGCGACTCTCCTGGCAATTGGGAGCTGCGCGCAGGCCAGTGCGCTCGATTTTTCGACGCTCGCTGCAGCCAAACCTTACGCCGCAGCGCTTTCCCACCTGGAACACCGCGAAATTGTGGGGCTCTCGCTGACATTCGGCGTGGTGTTTTTCGCTGTCGTGAGTGCAATCGGCTTTATTCGAACGCGCACCCGTGCGGCACGGATGGATGCGAAAGCGCGTAGCGAAATCAGTTCGCTTCGCGACCGGGTCGACCGCGCACATGCGCTGTTGTTGAGCGAACCGCAGATCGTCATCACGTGGCCGGCGGCGGCCGAGGAACCTGAGCTTTTCGGCGATATGGCCATCGTCGCGGCGAGTTCGGCCCCGCATCGTGCGCTTGCCTTCGGAACCTGGCTTTCAGCAGAACAAGCAGCCGTGATGGAAGAAGCCGTCGAGCTGCTGCGCTCCAACGGCGAAGGTTTTGCTATGGCAGCCACCACACTCGCCGGGCGCTATGTGGAAATCGAGGGCCGCGCAATTGGCGGGCGCGCGATGCTGCGCATCAAGGATCTCAGCGGAACCAGACAAGATCTTATCGATCTCACGATCCGCCATGAAAAGCTCAAGCACGATATCGACGCCTTGCGGAGTTTGATTGAGGCCCTGCCCTCACCGATCTGGGCGCGCGATGCCGCCGGAAATCTGACTTACATCAATCCGGCATACGCATTTGCGGTCGATGGACGCAGCCACGCCGACGTGGTCGAACGCAGGCTCGAATTGCTTGACCCGCGAGCGCGAGAAAGCATGAAGCTGTCACGGCTCGCCGGCGAATCCTATTCGGCCCGGCTACCCGTCATCGTCGCCGGCGACCGACGCATTTTCGACGTGTTCGATATTCCGACGCACTCGGGCAGCGCCGGGATCGGCATCGACGTCAGCGAAGTCGAACTCCTGCGTGACGAAATCGCGCGCAAAGTCGAAGCCCATCGCCGCACGCTTGATCAATTGCCATCGGCCGTTGCGATTTTCGCGGCTGATCAGCGGCTGGCGTTTTATAACGCGGCCTACCGAGTGCTGTGGGGGTTGAACACCGATTTTCTTGATCGCTCGCCGACGGATTCGGCCGTGCTCGATCATCTGCGGGCTGCGCGAAAATTGCCCGAGCAGGCCGATTTCCGGTCGTGGAAAACCCAACTCCTCGATGCCTATCGAGCCATCGAACCGCAAACGCACCTGTGGCATCTGCCGGACGGACGAACCTTACGCGTTGTCACAACACCCAATCCCGAAGGCGGCGTCACTTATTTGTTTGATAACGTCACCGAGCGGCTCGAACTCGAACGCCGCCATGATGCACTCATCCGCGTGCAAGGCGAGACGCTCGACAATCTTTCGGAAGGTGTCGCGGTGTTTTCGAGCGACGGACGGTTGCGGCTGTCGAATCCGTCTTTCGCCCGCATGTGGAAGTTGTCTGCGTCCATGCTGACCGAGCGGCCACATATCGAGGCGACGATTGCGGCATGCCAGCCGCTGCATAGTGACGATACGTTCTGGCAATCGTTGCGCGGTGCCGTAACCGGGCTTGAACGCCGCGAGCCAATGAATTGCAGACTTGATCGCAGCGACGGCAGCGTTATCGAGTGTGCAACCATGCCGTTGCCGGATGGTGCAACGCTCCTCACGTTCCAGGACATCAGCGACAGCGTCAATGTTGAACGCGTGCTACGCGAGCGCAACGATGCGCTGGAGACCGCCGATCATCTCAAGAACGATTTCATCCAGCATGTTTCCTACGAATTGCGCTCGCCGCTCACCAACATTATCGGCTTTGCGCAATTGCTCGATGACGCAGCGCTCACCGGCCCGCTGACAGACAAACAGCACGAATATTTGGGCTACATCACCACATCGAGTTCGGCGTTGCTTGCGATCATCAACGACATTCTCGATCTCGCCACGATCGATGCCGGCGCAATGATGCTTGACCTGCGCACGATCGACATTCGCTCGACCATGGAGGCGGCCGCGGAAGGCGTGCGCGACCGGTTAACCGAACAAAACCTTCTTCTCGATATTGATGCTGCACGCAATATCGGTGCGTTCGTTGCCGACGAACGGCGGGTGCGGCAGATCCTGTTCAAATTGCTGTCCAATGCCATCAGCTTTTCCCCACCGGGCGAGACCATCACGCTTGCCGCGGAACGGCGGGACGATGCCGTGCTGTTTTCCGTCACCGATCGGGGCCCGGGCATCCCGGTTGAAATCCAGGACCGCGTCTTCAGCCGGTTCGAGACCCACACCCACGGCTCCCGCCATCGCGGCACCGGGCTTGGCCTCTCAATCGTACGCTCGTTCGTTGAGCTTCATGGTGGTACGGTGTCACTTGAATCCGTAGTGGGGCATGGCACCACCGTTACTTGCGTGTTTCCTATCGAACATGTGATGGAGCGGGCGGCGGCCGAGTAGTGAGGCAGCACGAGTTGAGACGCCCGACGCCATCCGGCGGAACGAGCTTTGGGATGGTGCTTGCAAACGAGCAAGCCACCCAGAAGTTCGCCATCGACCTAGCCGCCGCACTGGGCCCCGGAGACCTGGTGACGCTTTCGGGCGATCTGGGGACGGGCAAGACCACCTTTGCCCGGGCTCTGATCCGGCATCTGGCCGGCGACAAGCTGCTCGAAGTGCCGAGCCCGACCTTCACGCTCGTTCAGAACTACGCCCTGCCGAGGTTTGCGGTCATCCATGCGGATCTTTACCGATTATCGGGCCCGGATGACCTTGACGAGCTGGGCATCGACGACGCGGCCAAGCATTCGGTGGTGCTGGTTGAATGGCCCGACCGGGCGGCCGAGACGCTGCCGCGCGACCGGCTCGATATTGCACTCTTTATTGAGCCCGGCCTGGGATTGAATGCGCGGCGCGTGCAGGTTACGGGTTGGGGCTCGTTTGCACCCCGGACCCAGCGTTTGATCGACATCCGTGCATTTCTAGACCAGGCCGGCTTCGGCGCCGCGGAGCGCAGGCATCTGCAGGGCGACGCCTCTTCGCGCGCCTATGAACGCCTTTTGCTTGGGAGCAAGAGCGCTGTGCTAATGAATGCGCCACGGCGGCCCGACGGCCCCGCGGTCCGCAATGGAAAGCCTTACAGCGCGATTGCGCATCTTGCCGAAGACGTCCAGCCCTTTGTCGCGATGGCGCGCGCGTTGCGCAAGCGCGGGTTTTCTGCCCCCGATATCTATGCCGCCGATCTCGCCGAAGGCTTGTTGATCCTGGAGGATCTGGGCGGCGATACGATCGTCCGCGGCGAACCGCCAGCCCCCATCGTGGAGCGGTATGAGGCGGCCGTCGACGTATTGATCGCGCTTCATGCCGAGCCGCTGCCGCGCACGCTTCCGGTTGCACCAAACGTTGAATATAGCCTGCCGGACTACGATAGCGAGGCGTTGCTGATTGAAGCGGAACTGCTGCTCGATTGGTATTTTCCATATCGCGGCGGCAGCGTTTCGGGAGGCGATCGCCAGGAGTTCATTGCCTTGTGGCAGCAGATGCTGGCGCGCCCTCTGGCGGATCCGCCTTCCTGGGTGCTGCGGGATTTTCACTCGCCCAATCTGTTGTGGCTTGCGCAGCGTGATGGCATCGCCCGTGTCGGCCTGCTTGATTTCCAGGATGCGGTGATGGGCCCCGGCGCCTATGACGTTGCATCGCTGTTGCAAGATGCACGGGTCGATGTGCCCGAAGCGATGGAAATCGCTTTGCTGGGGCGTTACGTGAAGGAACGGCGCGACAAGGATCCGACGTTCGATCCCGCACGCTTCGTCGAGTTCTATGCAACGCTTGGCGCCCAACGTGCCACGAAAATTCTCGGTATTTTTGCCCGGCTTAACCGGCGTGACGGCAAGCCGCAATACCTGCGTCACCTGCCACGCGTATGGAATTATCTGCAGCGCTCGCTGACACATCCGGCGCTTGCGCCATTGCGGACATGGTATGACAAACACGTGCCGCAGCCGGATTTGCCGTCATCCGTTAGCAAAATTGAGGGATAGCGCAGGGCGCTCACACCACTTGCATGTGGTGGAAGACAAATATGGCTGGAACGATTGCCGGAGGGGGGATGGCAAAGCGCGATACAATGATCAAGCCGAAACGTGCCATGATCCTCGCCGCGGGACGCGGCACGCGGATGGCGCCGCTCACCAATCACAAGCCCAAGCCCCTGGTTTCGGTGGCGGGGCGGCCGCTGATCGATCACGTGCTTGATCGGCTGGCCGATGCCGGTGTTGAACGCGCGATCGTCAACATTCATCATTTCGCCGATCAGATCGAGCAACATTTGGCGTCACGCAAGCGCCCTGAAATCGTTATCTCGGATGAGCGCGCGGAACTGCTCGATACCGGCGGCGGCGTGGTGAAGGCGCTGCCGCTGCTTGGCGACATGCCGTTCTATCATTTCAATTCCGATACGATCTGGATTGAGGGCATCACGCCTAATCTCGATCGGCTGGCGGCGGCATTCGATCCCGCGGACATGGATGCACTGTTGCTGCTCGCATCGACCGCCACCAGTATCGGCTATGAAGGTCGCGGCGATTTCTCGCTTGCGCCCGATGGGCGGATCCAAAAACGCGGCGAGCGTGACATCGTGCCGTTCGTTTACGCCGGTGTGGCGATTTTCAATCCCGCTTTGTTTACCGATGCACCGCAAGGCGTCTTTTCGCTCACCAAATTATTTGATCGCGCGGCGCAGACAGGGCGGCTCCATGGTCTGCGGCTTGACGGTGTTTGGATGCATGTGGGAACGCCGGAAGCGATCACCGCGGCCGAGGCTGCGATCGTCGACAGCGCGGCCTAGAGCATGATCCGGAAAAGTGGGAACCGGTTTTCCCTCGGGACAAACGCAAAGCGTTTGCCCGGAGATCATGCTCAAACAAAAGGATAGAGTGCGATGATGATTCAACCTTTTCTCATCGCACTCTAGTAATGACGGCACGACCTCGCGTCTTTACCATCCCCGCCTCGGCATCCTTTCTGCCGGCGCTGATCCGCGCGTTGCGCGACGGGACGTTGATCCCGGGCTTTGCCGCGGCAACCGATCCGCTCGCTTTGAGCAGCGCGACGCTGTTTCTACCGACACGGCGGGCTTGCCGGCTGGCGCGCGATCTTTTTCTCGATCTGTTTGATGCAGACGCGGCCTTACTGCCGCGCATCGTTCCGCTTGGCGACATTGACGAAGATGAGCTGATATTCGCCGAGGCCGCGACCGGCGCTGTTGCCGAGAGTGCGCTCGAAATCCCTCCGACCATCGGCAATCTCGAGCGCCGCATCCTGCTGGCCAGGCTTATTTTGCAATGGTCGCGATCGCCGGAATTGCAGGGCTCGCGCGGTGCGCCGCTCGTGGCGCAAAGTCCATCAGCCGCGCTTGCGCTTGCTGAAGATCTCGCACGGTTGATCGACGATATGACAACGCGTCAGGTCCCGTGGGACCGGCTCGACCAACTCGTTCCCGCGGAATTAGATGTGTACTGGCAGATGACGCTGCGATTTTTGCAGATCGCGCGCACCGCATGGCCACAAATTCTCAAAGAGCGGTGCGCCATCGAGGTAGCCGAACGCCGTGACCGCTTGATTGCGGCCGAAGCCGCACGGCTTGCGGCCATGCGGTCAGGACCGGTGATTGCTGCCGGCTCGACGGGATCGATGCCGGCAACCGCGGCACTGCTTGCAACGATTGCACGGCTTCCCCATGGCGCAGTTGTGTTGCCCGGGCTTGATCTGGATCTCGATGAAGAATCCTGGGCTCTGATTGGGGGGACAGATAAAGGCGCTCATCCGATCGCCGGCCATCCGCAATTCGCCATGAGCGGCTTCCTCAACCGGCTCGGCATCGATCGTACGATGGTGACGCCGTTGACGGCCTCGCACTCGCATGGTCGCGAGCGCCTCATCTCAGAAGCGCTGCGTCCTGCCGCCGCAACGGAACGCTGGAAATACAAACTCGAGCATACGTTCATTGCCCGCGCGCTTGAAAGCGTCGCGGTGATCGAAGCGGCAAGCGCCGAGGAAGAAGCGCTTGCAATTGCGGTCGTGCTGCGTGAAACAATCGAAGAGCCCGACAAAACGGCGGCCCTTGTCACGCCCGATCGCGTGCTGGCGCGCCGCGTCATGGCGGCTCTCAAGCGCTGGCGGATCGATGCAGACGATAGCGGCGGCGACGCGCTGGCCGATACGCCGGCGGGCGTCTTCGCGCGGCTCGTCGCCGATGTCGCATGCAGCGGCTTTGCTCCGGCAACACTGCTGGCGCTGCTCAAGCAGCCGCGGCTTGCACTCGGTTACGACAATCAAACCGCACGCGATCATGCGGTCGCCGCACTCGAACAAGCCGTGCTGCGCGGCCCGCGACCGCGCGGCGGCAGTGCCGGACTTGCGCATGCACTTGAGACCTTGCGCCGCGAGCGCGAGAGCCTCCATCGAAGCGATCCGCGCGCCCGGCTTGACGGCATGCAATTCGAGGCCGCCGCCGATCTCGTCGCCCGTCTCAAACAAGCGTTTGGCCCATTGGAAGCGCTTGGCCGCTTGCCGCGGCCGCTCGGCGAGATCGCAGCAAAACATCGCGAAGTGGTTATTGCGTTGACGACCGATGCATCGGGGCTTGAACCGATCGCTGCGGCCGAGGAACAAGCAGCGCTTGCGCTTGCCTTCGAGGAACTCGCCGCGCGCTCGGCAGGAGACGATCTCGCCGTCGAACCGGCCGATTATCCCGAACTCTTCCGAACCATTGTCGGCGCGCGCGCGGTCCACCGCGCCGGTCGATCGAACGCCAGAATTCAAATTCTCGGCTTGCTTGAAGCGCGGCTGCAAACGGTCGATCGCGTGGTGCTCGGCGGCCTCGTCGAAACAACATGGCCGCCCGAAACCCGAACGGACCCTTGGCTCAGCCGGCCGATGCGCCATGAACTGGGTCTTGATTTGCCGGAACGGCGCATTGGGCTTTCCGCGCACGATTTCGCTCAGGCGTTTGGTGCGCGCGAAATCATCTTAAGCCGCGCCGCAAAGGTCGGCGGAGTGCCGACAGTTGAATCGCGGTTTGTGCAGCGGCTTGCTGCCGTCGTCGGCGAAAAACTTTGGACTGCCGCGCGTGAGCGTGGCGCACGCTATCTTGCCTGGGCGCGCGAGCTTGATCGGCCCGAGACAATGGTGCGCATCAAACCGCCGGCGCCAACGCCGCCACGCACTGCACGGCCATCAGCGCTGTCCGTGACCGATGTCGAACATTGGCTGCGCGACCCCTATACGATTTACGCCAAGCACGTGCTGCGTCTGCTGCCGCTTGATCCCATCGACTCACCGCCCGGTGCGCGCAATCGCGGCACGGTCATTCATGGCGCGATTGGCGAGTTCACCGAACGGTTTGCTGATCGCCTGCCTGCCGATCCGCTGCGCGAACTTCTCGCAATCGGGTCCAAACATTTCAGCACGCTGGAGGACTTTCCCGAAGCGCGCGCGTTCTGGTGGCCGCGCTTCCAACGCATCGCACGCTGGTTTGCCGACTGGGAGAGCGAACGGCGGGTCCATGTTGCCGCGATCTCCGCCGAAATCCGCGGTGAAATCGTGATTGCGCTGCCTGAGCGGACATTCCGCCTTGCTGCCCGCGCCGATCGCATCGAGCGCCTGACCAACGGCCAATATGCAATTCTTGATTACAAGACCGGCGAAGCGCGCAGCGAAAAGCAGGTGCGCACGGGTCTTGCGCCACAGCTCACGCTTGAAGCAGCCATCCTGCGCAAAGGCGGCTTCCCCAAAATTTCCGCGGGCGGTTCGGTTGCCGAACTTGTTTATGTGACCCTCAAAGGCGGCGAGCCGGCGGGCGAGCCGAAGCTGATCAAATTCGAGGAGGGAACACCGGACAGTCAGGCCGAGCACGCCCTGCAACGGTTTACGTCCCTCATCACGCGTTTTGAAAACGACAAACAGCCGTATTGCTCGCTTGTCCATCCGATGTGGAAAACGCGCTATGGCGATTACGATCATCTCGCGCGCGTCAAGGAATGGTCGGCGACGGGCGGTGATGACAATGGAGGCGGTGAATGAACGCGCCGCGCACCATTCCCGCCGATGTCTTGCGGCTGCAACTTGAAGCTTCCGATCCCACAGGCTCCGCCTGGGTTGCGGCGAATGCGGGCTCGGGCAAGACCTACGTGCTGGCACAACGGGTCATCCGCCTGTTGCTTGATGGCGTCAGTCCGCAAAAAATTCTCTGCCTCACCTTCACCAAGGCGGCGGCCGCCAACATGGCGAACCGCGTATTTGAAACGCTTGCCAAATGGATTTCGCTCGACGATGCCGCACTCGATAAGGCCATCGAACAGCTCGAGGGCAAGCCGCCAGGTGCAAGGCGTCGCGCATTGGCGCGGCGTTTATTTGCTGAAGCAATCGAGACGCCGGGCGGACTGAAGGTCCAGACCATTCATGCTTTCTGCACGCGGCTGCTGCATCAATTTCCGTTCGAGGCGGATGTTGCCGCGCGCTTCACCGTCCTTGAAGAACGCGCCGAGCGCGACCTGCTCAATCGATTGCGGCTGCAAGTGCTGCTGGAAGGGGCGGATGCACCGGACAGTGCGCTTGGTCGCGCACTGGGCGCCATCATGCAGTCGGCAAGCGATCAATCCTTTGCCGACACCATCGATGAAGCAATCGCCGAGCGCGACCCGCTTGCCCGATGGATCGGCCACGCCGGCAGCATTGCTGCGGCCATGGCGGAATTGTCGGGAATGCTCGACATCACCCCGGACGAAACCTTGGGCGGGATCGAAACGGCGCTGATGCAGAGCCCGTATCTCGCCAAAAAAGACTGGCCGCGGATCGCGGCCGTTCTGGCCGATGGTCTCAAGACCGACCGCGAGCAGGCAGAACGGTTTGTTCTCGCGGGCCAGGCACCAGCGCCAATTGCGACCGAAACCTACCTCGACATTTTTTTGACGGAGAAACGCGGACCGCGCAAACGCCTCGTCACAAAGTCGATCGAAGCGAACGATCCCGATCTGGTGCATCGCCTCGGGTTGGAACAAGAGCGTCTCGCCGCACTCATTGCACGCAGGCGCGCGGTTGCGACTCGCGAACGCACGGCCGCCCTTCTCACCATCGCCGAGGCAATCCTCAAGCGATATGCCGCCGAAAAAAATAAACGCGGGCTGCTCGATTACGACGATCTCATCGAGAAAACATCAAAACTGATGGACAGCGTCGACGCGGCCTGGGTGCACTATAAACTTGACCTCGGTATCGATCACATTCTTGTCGACGAGGCGCAGGATACGAGCCCCAAACAATGGGCCATTATCAAAAAGCTGGCATCGGAATTCACCGCGGGTGCCGGCGCGCGCGGCCCCGCGCGACGCACGGTCTTTGCCGTTGGCGATGAAAAACAATCGATCTTTTCGTTCCAGGGCGCGGTACCCACTGAATTCGCCAACATGCGCCGGCATTTTGAATCGGGTCATCGCAACGCGGAACTCGATTTTCGCTATCGTCAGTTCAAGCTTTCGTTCCGGTCGGGCGCCAACGTTCTCGGTGCAGTCGATGCCGTGTTTCACAACCGGAATGTTTATGCGAGCGTGACAACGGATGAGGGCGGGATACCGCCGCATCAAGCGCTTCCCGAAGCCCCTCCAGGGCTCGTCGAACTCTGGCCGTTGATCGAGGCCGAGAGCGCGCCGCCTATCGAAGGCTGGGACGCCCCTTTCGACGACGTGTCGGTCACAAGCCCGCAAGTCAGGCTTGCGGAAAAGATCGCAAGCACGATCAGTGCTCTTAAAAAAAAGGGATACAAAGCCGGCGACTTTCTGATCCTTGTTCGTCAACGCGGACTGCTGTTTGAAACGATCATTCGCGCCATCAAGAACGCCGGTATTGCCGTTGCCGGCGCCGATCGGTTGGTTCTGACCGAGCACATCGCCATCATGGACTTGATGGTGCTCGCTGACGCCCTGCTAACGCCTCAAGATGATCTGGCGCTGGCGACAATTCTCAAAAGCCCGCTGTTCGGGCTGGATGACGATCAAATATTCGAGCTCGCCTATCAGCGGCAAGGCAGCTTACGCGATTCGCTTCGCACCAAGGCGCAATCCGATCCGCGCTGTGCGACGCTTGATGCGGAACTCGATCGGCTCGCCGCGCGGGCCCGGTGCGAGCGGCCGTTTGCTTTCTATGCCGAATTGCTCGGCCCCAATCATGGGCGCAGAAAAATTCTTGCCCGCCTCGGCGCGGAAGCAAGCGATGCGCTTGATGAGTTTCTTAATCTCGCGCTCGATTATGAGGCGCGCGAAACGCCGTCGCTGCAAGGTTTTGTCGCATGGCTGCGCGGGGCCGCGGTCGAAATCAAACGCGATATGGATATCGTGCGCGACGAAGTGCGCGTGATGACGGTCCACGGCGCCAAGGGACTGGAAGCACCGATCGTCATTCTCGCCGATACCACGACACGCCCGACCGGCCCGGGCGATCCGCGTTTGCTGTTACTTCCTGCGCAGAATGCGCCTCCGGGAACGCCAGACCGACTGGTCTGGGCCGGGCGCAAAGAAGACGACGTCGCTCCGGTTGCTGCCGCGCGCGAAAAAGGGCGAGATGAAGCGCGTGATGAATATCGCCGGCTGCTTTATGTTGCGATGACGCGCGCCGCCGATCGACTGATCGTCTGCGGAACACAGGGCGTCAAAGTACGACCCGAGGGCTGCTGGTACGATCTTGTCTCGACCGCACTTGCAACAGATGCCGTTGAAGAAACGGCTGATGGTGAAACAGGCGTCGTCTTGCGCTGGCGTCAGACGCCGCAATCAAGCATCGAAGTTCCCACCGAGCCGAAAAGCGAGCCGGCCAAGAGCGTTGTGCCGGTATGGCTGAGGCAGGACGCACCCGCGCCTGCCGCGCGCAGCCGGATCATTGCTCCCTCGACTGCAGTTGAAGGCAGACCGTTTCGCTCGTTCGAAACTGCCGAGGCCGAACGCAAGGCCCTTATTCGCGGCAGGCTAGTCCATCGCTTGATGCAGGCGCTTCCTGATATTCCGCGCGAGCGGCGAGACGAAGCGGCGAGGCGACACCTTGCCTATGCCCAATCGGATATCGGTGAAGACGAGCGCGAAGCGATTCTCACGGAAGTGTTCGCCGTGCTCGATGATCCGCGGTTTGCCCCGCTGTTTACGGCGGAAAGCCGCGCTGAGGTTCCGATCATCGGCCGGCTTCGCCGCCAGCAGGGCGAGCCGCTTGCGGTGTCCGGTCAAATCGATCGCCTCATCGTCACGATGAACGAAGTCTTCATCGCGGATTACAAGACCAACCGGCCAATGCCACGCCACGTCAGCGAGGTTTCCAAAGCCTATGTCACGCAGCTCGGCCTTTATCGCGCCGTGCTGCAGCAACTTTATTCCGGGCGCGCGGTCCGCGCGGCGCTGGTATGGACGGCCGGGCCCGAGCTCATGGAGATCCCGGCAACGGAACTCGATTTTGCCGTGGCCGCGCTCCTCTGATTCGCTCGGACAGGGGCGGCCATAACTTGCTCCGTTGGGCCGGGGCCAACCTTCCGTCCCACGCGAAATGCATAGCCGAGCTGCAAAATCCGCCGGCGTATTAACGCTTTGCGGCTCCCACCTTTAAAGACGGGCCTGATCTTGCCGCCGAACCGTTGCCACTTCGGCGGGTCATGGGCTAGGTTCCCTCAACTTGACCACGGGCGCCGGACGCGTCCTGGCGTATGGGCCGCGAGCGGCCAAGGACCTGACGAGGTGAGCTATGGGCGTTACTAAAGTTTCCGATGCTGATTTCGAGACTGAAGTTTTGAAGTCGGCCGAGCCGGTGGTGGTTGATTTCTGGGCGGAATGGTGCGGCCCCTGCCGCATGATCGCGCCGGCGCTCGAAGAAATCGCAGGCGCCATGGCGGGCAAAGTGAAGATCGTCAAGCTCAATGTCGACGAGAATCCAAACACTGCCGCCAAGTACGGCATCATGTCGATTCCGACCCTGATGATGTTCAAGGACGGCCAGCTTTCCTCACGTCAGGTCGGCGCCGCACCGAAGCAAAAGCTTGAACAGTGGATCAGCGCTGGGGTCTGATTGTTTGGTGCTTGTTGAATTAAAAACGGCCGGCGAAAGCCGGCCGTTTTGTTTGGTACTCTGCCTGTCGTCGCCCGGCTCGACCGGGCGACCCAGTAAACACTGTCACGCTATTTGTCTTTGAGATTCTCTATCTCGGCCAACATGTACTGCATTCCCCGCATTCGCGGGGAATGATGCCCCGGTACTTGTGTCGGTATCTCGATCCCTAAACAAAAATGGGCAGAGAGGTGCAAAATGGCTTCAGCCATTCAACCCGGCACCGTTCCATTCGCTGCTAATACCTCGCCGCCCAAATAAAGCGATCCGGTAATCAGGATGCGGGGCGCGGGTTCGAGCGACAGGCGATTGATCGCCGCGAAAGCGTCTTCAAACGTCTCGCGGCTTTCCGCTGCAATCCCGGCCTGGCGCGCGGCGGCAACAATGGCATCCGGCGGCAATGCCTTTTCCTGGCGAACGGGGACCGCGATAATGCGGCGCGTGAGCCCTGCAAAGTTTGCAATAAAGCCTTGGACATCCTTGGTCGCGAGCATGCCGACAATCAGCACGACCGGACGCGACACACGCTCTTCCAAATCGGCAAGTGCTGCGGAAATAACCCGGCCGCCTTCCACATTATGTCCGCCATCGAGCCATAGCTCACTGCCTTCGGGGGCCAGCGCAACAAGATGGCCTTGCGTCAGGCGCTGCAAGCGCGCCGGCCATTCCGCCTTGCCAAGACCTGATTCAAAGGCCGGCGAGGGAAACTTCAATCCGTGAAGCGCGCGCAAGGCAGCGATTGCTGTGCCTGCATTATCAAACTGATGACGGCCGGGCAGCCGGGGCGCGGGAAGATCAAGCAAACCATCCTCGTCCTGATAAACAAGGCGGCTTCGCTCTTGCCACACGGTCCAATCTTCGCCGGCGATCTTGAGCGGCGCGCCGACCCGATCGGCCTGCCGCGCGATGACCTCGCGTGCCTCATCACCCTGGGGCGCAACGATGACCGGCACATCGGGCTTGATGATGCCGGCTTTTTCGGCAGCGATCTTGACGATGCTGTCGCCGAGATATTCCGCATGATCGTGCGACACCGGCGTAATGACGCTTGCAACCGGGCGTTCAACCACGTTCGTTGCGTCAAGCCTGCCGCCAAGGCCGACTTCAAGCAGCAGCACATCGGCGGGATGACGCGAAAAGAGCATCAAACCGACCGCGGTCGTGATTTCAAAAACCGTAATCGGTGCGCCGTCGTTGACGCGCTCGCATTCGTTCAACGCATCAGCGAGCAACTCATCGGAAACCAGCTTTCCGCCGCCAGAAGCCGCGAGCCGAAATCGTTCATTAACGCGCACAAGGTGCGGCGACGTGTAGACATGAACTTTGTTGCCGGCTGCTTCGAGCATCGCACGCATAAAGGCGATGGTCGAACCCTTGCCGTTCGTGCCCGCTACATGAATGACCGGCGGCAGCTTGCGTTCAGGATGATCAAGGCGCTCAAGAATGCGCCACATCCGATCAAGCGAAAGATCGATCTTCTTCGGATGAAGTGACAACAGCCGCGCGATGATGACATCGATGGGGGTCATGCTACAGCGCGCTCGCCTGGAGTTGAATCATAAACCCGAAGGCATGCTTGGCTTGAACATGCTTGGCTTGAAAACGCTGCAATGTCAGGCGCCCGCAGGAGCGGGTGCGGCGGCAAGGGCTGCCTGTGCGGCAGGGGCCTTGGTCAGCACCCGACACAACGTCGAAAGCGTCTCACGCAATTGGTGACGATGCACGACCATATCGACCATGCCGTGCTCTTTGAGATATTCCGCGCGCTGAAAACCTTCGGGCAGCTTTTCGCGAATGGTTTGCTCAATCACACGCGGCCCGGCAAATCCAACCAGCGCGCCCGGCTCGGCAATGTGAACATCGCCCAGCATCGCATAAGAGGCGGTAACACCGCCGGTCGTCGGATTGGTCAGCACGACGATGTAGGGCCGCATCACGTCGCGCAGCCGCTGCACCGCAACCGTCGTGCGCGGAAGCTGCATAAGCGAGAGAATACCCTCCTGCATGCGCGCCCCGCCTGATGCAGCAAACATAATGAAGGGCGTGCGCTTCTCGGTGGCGGTTTCCAAACCCTTGATCACCGCTTCGCCCGCCGCCATACCAAGCGAGCCACCCATGAAATCGAAATCCTGCACGGCGGCGGTGACAGGCAAACCATCCAGCAAACCGGAAGCAACTTTGATTGCGTCCTGCATACCGGTTTTCGTGCGCGCATCTTTGAGGCGATCGGCGTAGCGCCGCTCGTCGCGAAATTTCAGCGGGTCGATGGCCACATCGGGAATAGCGATCTCTTCAAATGCGCCGTCATCGAACAGCGACTTGAGACGCGCCGCCGCACTCATCCGCATGTGATAGTTGGAGTTGGGAACGACGAACTGGTTGGCCTCGAGATCCTTGTAGAACACCAGCTGCCCGGTCTCCGGGCATTTGACCCACAGATTCTCTGGGACCTCGCGGCGCAGAAAGCCGCGGATCTTGGGTCGAACGACGTTAGAGATCCAGTTCATCAATACGCTCCACAGAGTAACTTAAGCATCATATAGAAATCTTGAAAGAACGGCCTCCCTCTCCCCGTCTAACGGGGAGAGGGAGATCATTACTCCGCCGCTTGCCTTCGCGCGCTGCGAACGCCGTTTGCCAATGCGGCGACAAGATCAACCACCGCAGGCACCGTGCGCGCGGTTGCTTTCCCGGACGCATCGAGTGTCGTGCGCAGCGTGTCGATGAGAGCCGAGCCCACAACAACCGCATCGGCTGCACCGCTCGCGATGCCGCGCGCAGCCTCCGCGGTCTTCACGCCGAAGCCCACCGCAACGGGAAGCGACGTGTGCCGCTTGATCCGCGTCACCGCGCCACTGACGCGCACGCTGTCGGGCACGGCCGTGCCGGTGATCCCGGTGATCGAGACGTAATAGACAAAGCCGGACGTGTTCTGCAGCACGGTCGGCAACCGTTTATCATCTGTCGTCGGCGTCGCGAGACGAATGAAGTTGAGCCCGGCCTTGAGTGCAGGCAGGCAGAGTTCATCATCCTCTTCAGGCGGAAGATCCACGACAATGAGGCCATCGACACCGGCGGTGCACGCATCGTTTAAGAAGCGCTCGACGCCATAAATGTAAATCGGATTGTAGTATCCCATCAAAACGATCGGGGTGTCGTTATCGCCTTTGCGAAACTCGGCGACCATGGCGAGCGTTTTTTTCATGGTCTGGCCGGCTTTGAGCGCGCGCTGCGAAGACGCTTGAATCGCCGGACCATCCGCCATCGGATCCGTGAACGGCATTCCTAGTTCGACGACATCGGCTCCCGCAGCCGGCAACGCCTTGAGAATTTCAAGCGAGACCGCCGGGTCGGGATCACCAGCGGTCAGAAACGTGACAAGGCCGGCGCGGCCTTCTTGCTTGAGTGCGGCAAAGCGACGATCGATACGCGTGCTCATCCGATCTTGCTCCCCAGCACATCGGCAACGGTGAAAATGTCTTTGTCGCCGCGCCCGCACAAATTCATGACCATCAGATGGTCTTTTGATTTCTTCGGCGCAAGCTCGCTGACTTTGGCAAGCGCGTGCGCCGGCTCAAGCGCCGGAATAATGCCTTCAAGCTTGCAGCAGAGCTGGAAAGCGCTCAGCGCTTCTTCATCGGTTGCCGACAGATAAGTAACGCGGCCCGTATCATTGAGCCAGGAGTGCTCAGGACCGATACCGGGATAGTCGAGACCGGCCGAAATCGAATGCGCGTCGTTGATCTGGCCGTCATCGTCCATCAGCAAATAGGTGCGATTGCCGTGCAGAACGCCAGGACGGCCGCCCGCAATCGATGCGGCATGCAGACCCGTATCAATGCCGTGGCCAGCGGCTTCAACGCCGTAAATCTCGACCGAACGATCGTCGAGGAACGGATGAAACAGTCCGATCGCATTGGAGCCGCCGCCGATACAGGCAACGAGCGAATCCGGCAATCGGCCTTCGGCCTGTTGCATCTGCTCGCGTGTTTCGCGACCGATGATTGCTTGAAAGTCGCGCACCATTGCCGGATAGGGGTGCGGCCCCGCGACCGTGCCGATGCAATAGAACGTCGTGTCAACATTGGTGACCCAGTCGCGCAACGCCTCGTTCATCGCGTCCTTGAGCGTCTTCGAACCAGACTGAACGGGGCGGACTTCGGCGCCAAGCATCTTCATGCGAAACACATTCGGCTTCTGTCGCTCGACATCAACCGCGCCCATATAGACGACGCATTCAAGCCCGAACCGCGCACACAAAGTTGCGGTTGCCACGCCGTGCTGGCCCGCACCGGTTTCGGCAATGATGCGCTTTTTGCCCATGCGTCGCGCCAGCATGATCTGGCCGAGCACGTTGTTCACCTTGTGCGCGCCGGTGTGATTGAGCTCGTCGCGCTTGAAATAAATTTTCGCGCCGCCGAGATGCTCCGTGAGACGCTCGGCGAAATAAAGCGGGCTTGGACGGCCGACGTAGTGGGTGAGATAGCCACCCATTTCCGCCTGGAATTCCGGATCGACCTTGGCCTTTGTATAAGCCTGTTCCAGTTCCAGGATCAGCGGCATCAACGTTTCGGCGACAAACCGGCCACCGTAAATGCCGAAGTGACCGCGCTCGTCTGGTCCGCTGCGGAACGTGTTTGGTTGTTGAATAGTCATGCGGTACTCGCGAGTTTGGTCTTGGTCGCGCCGTCAGTCTGTCGAACGGCTCTGATAAAGGCACGGATCTTGTCAGGATCCTTTTCACCGGATGCGCGCTCGACACCCGATGATACGTCAACGGCGGGCGCTTGCGTGACCCCAAGCGCTGTCGCGACGTTATCGGGATCAAGCCCGCCTGAGAGCATGAAGGGAATACCGGGGTCAAGATTTTCCAGAAGGCGCCAATCGAACACCCGGCCAAGCCCCCCGGGGCGCGTCGCATCCGCGGGTGGACGCGCATCAAACAACAGCCGGTCGGCAACTGCCGAATAGTCTGCGATTGCCGCCAGATCCGCCGCTTCCGCAACCGGGAGCGCTTTCATGACGGGCCGCTTGAACCGCGTTTTGATATCGGTAACACGACTAGGTGTTTCGGACCCATGAAGTTGCAGCAGGTCAGGCTTAATCACTTCGACAATTTGCGCCAGCATCGCATCGTCGGCATCGACGGTGAGCGCGACTTTTCCGGCGCGACCGGCCACCCGCGCAGCCAACGTGTGCGCCGTTGTAAAATCGAGATGCCGGGGCGATGGCGCAAAGAATACGAATCCGACGAAGTCAGCGCCACCCTCAAGCGCCGCCTCAAGCGCAGTTTCGTTCTTCAGACCGCAGATTTTGATCAGAACCGGCATGCTGTTTCTTCCAGAACAGCCAACGTTCTACATCGGCCAGCATGGTTTGTCTCGCCCTAGTGCGCGCCCAGGCAACTCTTTTACCCCAGCTATATCAATAATTTAGGGTCATATCGCCTCAGTTGCCGAGACAGCGCCAGACCAGCATTGCGGCCGCCAGATCCTCGACTGCGGTGCCGACCGATTTGAACAAGGTAATCTCGTTTTCACTCGCCCTCCCGGACACGGTGCCGCGACACAGCTCAAAGAGGTCTCCGAGGACCGCCGTGTCGCTGATGACCCGGCGCACCATCGGATCGATGATATCGCCGGCCTCCTTCAGGGCACCAGAGCGGGTATCGACATAGATACGGGCGCGGCGGACGGCATCGTCGTCGGCCTCCCGCATCTGCGGCGTGAAGCCGCCGACCAAATCGACATGCGCACCGGGCTTAAGCCAAGCGCCGCGAACCAGCGGAGTGGCCGACAACGTTGCGCATGAGACGATATCGGCCGATCGAATAGCCGCTTCGAGGTCCGGCACGACTTCGATTTCACATCCGTCTTCGGCAAGACGAAATGCAAGTTCGATGGCATGAGCTTTTGTGCGGTTCCAGAGACTGATCCGCGTGAGCGGTCGCACGCTCGCATGCGCACGGATCAGATGCGGAGCAAGCGTGCCGGAACCAACCATGACGAGATGGGCCGCATCCTTGCGGGCGAGAAAGCGCGTCGCCAGAGCAGAGGCACAAGCGGTTCGCCACGCCGTCAATGCCGGCCCATCAATGATGGCAAGCGGTTTGCCGGTTTCGCCCGACATTAGAAGATACTGCCCCTGAACGGAGGCCTCGCCGCGAGAATTATTATCTGGAAACACCGTCACGAGCTTGCATCCGAGAAACGGCGCGCCCGTGCTCGTCCATGCAGGCATCATCAGCAACGTGGCGTCCGCGCCGGGGCATGAGATGGTGTGGTGATGGCGTGTCGGGACGACAAAATCGCCGCGGAATGCATCATGAAGCGCATCAATCAGTGCCGGAGGGGTCAGCACACGATCGATCTCTTCAGCGGTGACAACGCGCATGACTGAATTCCCTGTCCCCGCTTCCCGAGCCGGAAACGGCTTAGGCTTGGGCGCTATGACGCCGCGGGAGGAGTGCGGTACGTCGCAGAAGAATCGGAAGCGTACCCAAGCCGATGGGGTTCTGTCTCGGCAAGCCGCTCCCTTAATTCCTCGCTTTGCCGGCGCAACAGCGCCGCCTCGCTTTCAAGCTGGCGCGCAGCGCGACGCCATCGGCTCTGCTTCATCCACGATGCAATACCGCCGATCACCGCACCGATAATCAACGCCAGGATCAGCGCAACGAACAACGGCACGGTCAGCGCATATGCCGGCGTGTCAGAGGAAAGCGGATCGAGTGAAATCGAAACGATTTGGCGGTTGGCGACCGCGAACAGGACGATGAGGATCGCAAGCGGAAGCAGGACAACAATGCTGATGATTTTGCGAATCATCGCGGAGCCTTTGGGTTACGCCCTCCGTCGCAAAACTATCCTGCGGGGCGGTTCAGGCGCTCGCGCATTTCCTTGCCGGTTTTGAAGAACGGCACGCTCTTATTGTCGACCGCCACATGGTCACCGGTTCGCGGATTGCGTCCGGTACGCGCCGGGCGGTGCTTGACGGAAAAGGCGCCGAAGCCGCGCAACTCGACGCGATCCCCACGCGCCATGGCCGCGATGATCTCATTGAGGATTGCATTGACGATGTTCTCGACATCGCGCTGATAAAGATGAGGGTTCTGCGTGGAGATCCGTTGGACAAGCTCGGACTTGATCATCGACGTTGCGCCTCTTGCGTAGAAACCCGTTGGCCTTGTCGTTCACGACAATCGCCGACTGATCTCGGGTTTATCCGAGAATTGGTGTGGCGTCTCAAGCCATGCGGCGACTGCGTGACAAGAAACCAAGTCTAGTTAGCGCTTTGAGGGTGCCAAAGCGCTAACAGACCGTCAAGATTGAGTCGACCAATAAGCTCCGTCGAACCGCTCCCAAGTCCTACCGCATTGAGCACCGCAGATACCGCCATGTGCAGGATCGAGAGATCGCTGAAGCGCGGCTTGAGCTTCCAGTCGCGGACCGGGAGCTTGGCATCGATATTCTTTTCCCTGGCGAGCCAGGTAATCGCGGTGCGCTCATTGCCGAGTTGATCGACCAGCTTAAGCTCCAGGGCCTGTCGACCGGTAAACACGCGGCCATCGGCAACCTTATCGAGATTTGCATCATCGAGATGGCGGCGATCCTTCACCATGCCGCGGAACCAGCCGTAGGAATCCTTCACAAGCGCCTCCACCGCGGCACGCGCTTCCGGGCTCGTCGGCTCAAATCCGTTGGGTGCGGCTTTCAACGGCGATGACTTGACCTCTTCCATCTTGACGCCGATCGTTTTGAGAAGATCGGTGACATTCGGATACTGGAACAGGACACCGATCGAGCCCACAAGCGAGGTTTCCTGCGAGATGATGTGATCGGCGGCGAGCGCTGCGATATAGCCGCCGGATGCCGCAAGCCCGTCGACGACGATCACGGTCGGCTTGCGTTGAACAACTTGCCGCAACGAATCGTGCAACTGCTCGGAACCCGCCGTCGTCCCGCCGGGGCTGTCGATATGGACGATGACCGCGCGCACGTTCGAGTTTGCAAGTCTGTCGAGCGCCTCGACACGGTCCTCGTCATTGCGAATGAGGCCGTCGATTTTCACCCGCGCGATGTAAGCGCCGGAACGCTGCTCGACAATGTTGGTACCCGGCGTTGCCGTCACCCCGACGACCGCGACAATTGCGACAATGGCCAGGATCGCGGCAAAAACGCGCCAAAGTGTGAGCTTTCGTCGCATCCGGCGGCGATCGACGATGGTATCGGCATCGAACGACATGACAGGTTCCTTGAGGCTCTCTGCACTTCGGTCGGAAGTGGATCTGCACTCGTGAGCGCGGGCTGCTGTCCATTGCAGCGTCCCTGGAGCAACCTTTTATACGATACTGCTGCCGAAAACACCTGACTTCACATGAAGTTGCTTGACCGCAATCAACGAAAGCGAGGTGAATAATTCACTAATACCGACGGCAATGCATCAATAAAAAACCCGGGTGCGCTGGCACCCGGGTTTGATTGCAAAGCCACTACAAGCTGACGAAACTTATTCGTCGTCCTTCTTATCGCGTTTGGCGAACGCAGCACCCAGAATATCGCCGAGCGACGCGCCCGAATCCGACGAGCCGTATTGGGCAATCGCCTCTTTCTCTTCGGCCACTTCGAGCGCCTTGATCGATACCGAGACCTTGTGGGCGCGGCGATCGAACTGAGTGACGCGCGCATCGACCTTCTGGCCGACAGCGAAACGTTCGGAACGCTGTTCGGAGCGATCGCGGGCAAGATCGGCCCGCTTGATGAACGCTGTGAATTCGGTTCCGACGATTTTCACGTCGATGCCGGATTCCTTCAAGTCGGTCACTTCGCACGTTACAACCGCGCCTTTCTTGAGATCGCCCGCTTCAGCAAACGGATCCGATTCAAGCTGCTTGATGCCGAGCGAGATGCGCTCCTTCTCGACATCAACGTCAAGCACCTGCGCTTTGACGCGATCACCCTTCTTGTACTCTTCGATCACCTGCTCGCCCGGACGTTTCCAGTCGAGGTCGGAGAGATGGACCATGCCGTCGACCTCGCCGTCGAGACCGAGGAACAGACCGAACTCGGTTTTGTTCTTGACCTCGCCTTCGACCACAGTGCCGGCCGGATATTTCTCGATGAAGACTTCCCACGGATTGCGCATGGTCTGCTTGAGACCAAGCGAAATGCGCCGCTTGACCGGATCGACTTCGAGAACCTGCACTTCCACTTCCTGCGAGGTCGAAACGATCTTGCCGGGATGGACGTTCTTTTTGGTCCACGACATTTCCGAAACGTGGATCAGACCTTCGATGCCCGGTTCGAGTTCAACGAATGCACCGTAGTCGGTGATGTTGGTTACGCGACCGCGCAGACGCGCGTTGACCGGGAACTTGGCATCAATGCCCTGCCACGGATCATCCAGCAGCTGCTTCATGCCGAGCGAGATACGATGCGTCTCGTGATTGATCTTGATGATCTTCACTTTGACCTGCTGCCCGATATTGAGCACTTCGGTCGGATGATTGACGCGCCGCCAGGCAATGTCGGTGACGTGCAGCAAGCCGTCGATCCCGCCGAGGTCGACGAACGCACCGTAATCGGTGATGTTCTTGACGACGCCGTCGATGACTTGGCCTTCCTCGAGATTCTGCACGAGTTCCTGGCGCTGTTCGGCGCGTGTTTCCTCGAGCACGGTGCGGCGTGAAACCACGATGTTGCCCCGCCGCCGATCCATTTTCAGGATCTGGAAGGGCTGCGGAACGTTCATCAGGGGCGACACGTCGCGGATCGGACGGACATCGACCTGCGAGCGCGGCAGGAACGCCACGGCGCCATCGAGATCGACGGTAAAGCCGCCTTTGACCTGATTGAAAATGACGCCCATGCACTTTTCGTTGTTCTGGAACGCCTTTTCGAGCTTGCCCCAGCTTTCCTCGCGACGCGCCTTGTCGCGCGAGAGAACGGCTTCGCCCAACGCGTTTTCCACGCGCTCGAGATAAACCTCAACGGTGTCGCCGATTTTGAGATCGTTCTGACGGCCTGGGCCTGTAAATTCCCGGAGTGGAACCCGACCTTCGGTCTTTAGACCGACGTCGATGACGGCAAGATCTTTTTCGATGCCGACGACGGTTCCTTTGATGACGGAGCCTTCCTGCAAATTGCCGGTGGTGAAAGACTCGTCGAGCAGCTTGGCAAAATCCTCACGCGACGGATTATTGGACATAGAAGTGGCGGCCATGAAATCTCCTGACGGGCGACCGGCGGCTGGTGTTGCGATCTGTCCTTAACCGTTCGGGCCAAGGGCCCCGCAGACCCTCGGCTGCCGCCGGAACTTCCAGCGGGCCGGCCCGATTAACCGAACGGTCGGGACAGTGTTATTCCGATTTCCGCGACTTGACTGCTACGGAAGCCGGTAAGCGTTTAATCCTTAACGCCAAAAAAGGGCTTAAAAAGGCCAGAAATGGCGGCCTCTCCCCCAGACCCGATCTTCATGGGTTTTTCGAGAGCGAAACGCCGGTTTCCGGTTCAGAGCGGGATTAACGCCCCTTATCCGCTCGGGCGGCCTTTACGATATTAACAGCGGCCCGGACCGCCGCGTCTATATCCAAATGCGTGGTGTCGAGCAAGTGCGCGTCGGCGGCGGGCACGAGCGGCGCCACCGCCCGGCTGCGATCCCTTTCATCACGCTTAAGGATGTCCGCCAGAATCGCCGCTTCGTCAACGGATGCCCCATTGCCGCGAAGCTCTGCCGCCCGGCGCCGGGCCCGCTCCTGCGGGCTTGCGGTCACAAAGAGCTTCACGTCGGCATCGGGCGCGATCACGGTGCCGATATCCCGTCCGTCAAGCACGCCCCCCGGCGGCTTTAATGCGAAAGCGCGCTGATAATCGAACAACGCCTGACGTACCTCCGGAATTGCCGAGACGAGGGACGCCGCCTCGCCCACCGCATGGCTTTTAAGCGCGCTTTCGTCGAAAGCAGCCGGATCGAGCGTGCGTGCAATTTCAATAGCCCGCGCGCGATCATCAAGCGGCAGGCCGGCGTCAATCAGCGCTTTCGCAACAGCGCGGTAAAGCAGGCCCGTATCGAGATGGCGCAAGCCGAAATGTAAGGCGAGCCGCTTGCTGAGTGTTCCTTTGCCGGAGGCGGCAGGTCCATCGATGGCAATAATCATGCGAGTTCCGCTCCAAGACCGCGCATCATGGGAATGAATGTTGGAAAGCTCGTCGCAATGAAAGCCGTGTCGTCGACGCCGACCGGCTTGCGACTGGCAAGGCCCATGATCAGGAACGCCATCGCAATGCGATGGTCCATATGAGTCGTGACGAGACCACCGCCTTCAACCGATCCCTTGCCGTGCACAATGAGATCGTCGCCCTCGATTTCGAAGGCAACGCCGGTGGCGCGAAGGCCTGCTGCCGTCGCAGCGAGGCGGTCGGATTCCTTGACGCGCAATTCGGCAAGGCCGCGCATCCGCGTCGTGCCGTTTGCGAATGCCGCCGCAACCGCCAGCACCGGATATTCATCAATCATCGACGGCGCACGTTCGGCTGGAACATCGACGCCTTTCAGCACGGATGTCCGCACAACAAGATCGGCGACTTCCTCGCCGCCTTCGGTGCGTGTTTCAAACTCTTCGATCTCCGCGCCCATTTCCCGCAAGGTGGTGAAAAGACCGGTGCGCAAGGGATTGGTCATCACGCCTTCGAGCACGATCTCGGAGTCCGGCACGACAAGCGCGGCAACGAGGGGAAATGCGGCGGACGAGGGATCGGCCGGCACGACAATCGGTGCGGGTTGCAGCTCCGGTTGTCCTGTCAGCGTGACAAGTCTGCCGTGGGAGCCGTGGCGCTCAACTCGAACCTGCGCACCGAAATGCCGCAGCATGCGTTCGGTGTGGTCGCGGGTTGCTTCCGCTTCGATGACCGATGTTTCGCCGGGTGCGGCAAGGCCCGCGAGCAGCACTGCGGATTTCAGCTGCGCCGAAGCGGCCGGCGGCTCATAGACGATCGGCAGGGGATCGGTCGCGCCGCGGATGGTGAGCGGCAGGCGGCCACCTTCCGCCGCAGCGAGCGTGTGAACGCCCATCCGCTCCAGCGGATCCAGGACACGGCGCATCGGCCGTTTGCAGAGCGATGCATCTCCCACAAAGGTTGCCGTAATGGGTGAGCCGGCAACCGCGCCCATAACGAGCCGGCAGCCTGTTCCCGAATTGCCGAAGTCGAGCGGTGCTGCCGGTTCGGCAAATCCAGCGACACCGACGCCGTGAACGCGCCAGGAGCCCTCGCCCAATCGCGAAACGGCCGCACCAAGGGCGCGCATTGCGTTGGCCGTGTTGATCACGTCCTCACCCTCAAGCAGGCCGGTGATCCGCGTTTCACCCACCGCCATTGCGGCCAGGATCAAGGCGCGATGCGAAATCGATTTATCGCCGGGAACCCGGACCCGTCCGCGAAGGGGTCCGCTGGTCCGACCGGCAAGCGGCAATGGTGCAGCGTGAGACAAAGCTTCTGTCCAGTTTAGGCGGCGCATCATTACGCCTTTGCACAGGTCCTGCCCGAGCATGGCCACGCCTCAAAACCAGATCGCCGCTTGGCGTTGGATAAGGCTCATCGCTCGCACCGGAACGGCGCGGATCAGTACCCTGCATCCCGGCCAAGGGGAAGCCGGTCGCCCCCGGATAGGCAGGCGCTAGTGTGATGGATTTGACGTTCCTACCCCATTCGCGGCGGGCTCGAATGGGACCGCCAAATCCAAAACCCCACACTAGCAATCATAAGGTTAGTGCCCCTTTGATTCCGGCGTTCGTACGAGAGGCTGCCGCAACGGTCTACAAACGCCAGAATCGGGGCACTAGAATTAACGAAGAAGTACATAAAAATAGGCCAGTTATGCGGGGGCGGGGTCGAGCGGCGCAAAAGTCGCGCGCAGCACTATTGACAGCGGCGTCGCAAGCGGCCAAGGGAAACACCGCTTTTTTTGACGGCAAGGATTATCAACCGTGGCAAAACCCGAGCTCGGCACCAAGCGCCTGTGTGCAGGCTGCGGTGCGAAGTTCTACGATCTCAGCAAAGATCCAATTGTCTGCCCGAAGTGCGCGACCGTGTTTGTCGTCGCGCCGGTGCGCGGACGGCCCGATGTGGGAGCGCGTGCGGCGGCAGAGGAGCCTGCGGCACCGGAGGCTGCGGAGGCCGAATTCGTATCCCTCGAGGACGCCGATAAAGAAGCTTCGGGCGGCAAGAAGCCCGCGGCAGAGACGGCTGAAGATGACGTCGATGTCGATGACGGCATAGATGACGACGATGATGCCGCCTTCATCGTTGCCGAAGAGGACGAGGAAGACGACGTCACCGATATTATCGGCGACGGCATCGAGACCGACGAGGAGACTTGAGGCGATCCCTGAATTGTGGTTTCAGGAGGTTGCCTTAAGATTCGACCAGATTAAAACGCGGCCATCCCAAGCTGCGTTGCGGATTGCAAGAGTTGCTGGGGCCATAGCTCAGTTGGGAGAGCGCTTGAATGGCATTCAAGAGGTCGGCGGTTCGACTCCGCCTGGCTCCACCAAGTTTCAGATCATCATTTGAAATGCAAAAGACCGCCGTAAGGCGGTCTTTTTGTTTTCCTATCCCTGCTTTGCGAGAGGGAGAGGAACCATCACCGCGTCACCACAATAAAATCCGTTCCCTCGCCGGTTTCAGATCCGCGGCCGTGGTCGGAAATAATCAATGAAGAGCCCGGCATGATGAGATCGGCGATCCGGTCGCTCGCCTCTTGCGGAACAACGATGCGATCAAGCGCTTCGCTTGCGCTTGGCCCCTGCGGGACGGCAATCGACTTCTCTCGCCTGCGTTCCGAACGGGTGGTGCGCCCCATTCGTTGTCCAGGTTCAGTCATAATGGTGAGGTTCAAGTCGGAAGAAGCCAGTTGCGCCGACTTCCAACTTCTTTCCGCGGGCATCGACATCCCGACCCAGTGCATGACGTTGCCGCCGTCGGCGAGGTCAATAGCCGTATAAATATGGGTGCCGACCGGCTTGTCCGGATTTTCGAACGTTACCGGAAAATCAAACAGCGGCTTGAAACTCTGGCGCACGTAAAGTCGCATTTCTTTGCGACTGATGAAAATCGCAATCGGTGAACTTTTACGAAGGGGAGGCGCGGCGTTCGGTGTTTTCGGCGGATCACTATGGGGGTCAGCCATGGCATCGGTTGCCGTCATGTTTTGGCGTACGGCTGCTCTACCGATTACATCTTGATTTCTATCGACATCCGGCGAGCTTTGATTGTCCGGAAGTTCGGCTATCTTGACTGCCTCCGCATCAGGCGACACCTGCGCAGCAGCGGGTTTCGGCGCGAACAGGTGCGGATGTTCGATGTCGTTGGGGGAAATTTCATTGCGCACGACGACCACCCGCGCGCCTAATTTGGTCAGACCCCAGAGCCGTATCGCAAAGGAATAGGGCAGGCGAATACAGCCGTGCGAAGCGGGATAGCCGGGCAGTACGCCCGCATGTAAAGCAATTCCCGACCAGGTGATCCGTTGCATGTAGGGCATCGGTGCCGCGCTATAAATATTCGACACGTGCCATTTGTGTTTCTGAATCACACTGAAAACACCGGTTGGCGTCGGATGTCCGCTCATACCCGTCGAGACAGGCGCGCGTGCGATCAACGTTTTGCCGCTGTAGAGCGCAACGCGTTGCGAACCGATGGAAACAATGATGTGAAACGGACCTGTCGGTTTTTCCGATTGCTGTCGTGCGTCTTCGCCGTGCTTGCTTTTATTCCGTGCTGCCGCCGGGTCGCCTCCCAACCCAAGGAAGCTTCCTGACAAGCCAAAGACAAGAAATGCACGCATCAACAAACGGCGGCATGAATGGATATCGCGGAAAGCCGCAAGCAATTTCATTCGAAAAAGCTCATCGCGCAGCGCCTAAGGAACTCTCGGCGTTCTTGCAATCGCTTCGACCGATTAGAAACTCAGATGACATCGTGAAAAGATTTGCTCGATAAATGCCGAAACCCTGCAATTGGTTTCCTACGCGCGTTTTAAGAATGATTCTCGCCGTTATTTTTCAGATCTCTCAGGACGGAATACACGGTTTCAAGCAGTTTCTGATAATTGACCGGCTTCGATAACCAGGCCAACGGCTTTGCCGGCGCGGCGCGGCGACGTACTTCAGGATCAACATAAGCCGAAGCGAAGATGCAGCGGATGCCAAATCGTTTGAATATTTCGATGGCGGTATCAACGCCGTCCCGGGATCCGGCGAGCCGGATATCCATGAGAATCAATTCAGGCTTGTGATCCTCCACCGCATGGATTGCGTCTTCGGCTGTCGAAGCAATATCAATGACGGTGAATCCTGCCCGCGTCAGTACATCTTCATATTGAAGACCGACCAAGGTTTCATCCTCCACAATCAAAATGCGTGGAGATGTGGCAATCTCGGTTTCCGAAAGATCGTCACTCAGCGCCGAAGGCGGAAATCCAGTGACCTGACCTTTGGATAGGTGCGTCATCATCGCGCCACCCACAATGTTTGCTCTCTATTCGAAATCTCGGATGAATTTCTTTGCGCAATTCAAACGGGCTCAAGCCTGTCTGCAGAAGTCCCGTGACAACGTTCCAAAGCTGCGCACTCGTGTCTTTGGGCGTGTCGAACCAAAACGAGGAAACTCGTCACAAAGTTCCAATTTAGCTTTCAGTTCTTGAAGAGAGTCGACATAAACGAATGATGGGACTTATAGGATCTTTGATCCGCGATTCTGAACCCGTGTTCAGCCTCACGAACGAGAGCACCGGTTGCGAAGTTTGCAAGCCATTGCGGCACATTCTCGTATGAATGTCGGAATCAAAGGGACATTGTTTGGCAAATCAGGATCGCCTCTCGATAGAATAAATTACATTGAATAAATGACATGGAACCAATCCGTCGCACCAGTATTAGCCATTGCGGAGGTGCGTCATGTCAGCACGTCCTTCGCATAATCGTGGTCTTCCTCAATATGATCCCGTCGAGATAGCAGTGCTGCTACTCGGGGCCGTATTGATTACGCTCACCGCAATCGCGTTCTGATCGAACTGATTGTTCACATTTTAAAGTGCGCGCCGCGCCTTTGGGCGGCTCGTTTCAATTGATCGCGGCAGGCGTACCTTGCGCATAGAGCGCAAGGATATCACGAACGGCGCGGTTCATTGGGGTTGCAACACCAACCGCACTGCCAAGATCGACAACACCGCCGCTCAGCCACGGGAGTTCGAGTTGTTTGCCGGCTTCCAGATCGTGGCACATGGAGGCCTTCATGCCGGACGGCATTTGATCG
>DATAIA010000449.1:0-4025 GCA_036262895.1 Xanthobacteraceae bacterium | reverse complement strand
GCGCCGAAATCCGCCAGCGTTTGCGTGCAGGCCGGGCCGGCCACGACCCGGGTGAAATCGACAACCAGGAGACCATCCAGGGCCGTCGGCTCTCCCTGTGCGCGCGGCATTCGCTCCGGCAATTGCGGCTTGGCGGTCATCTCCGGCATTTCCCCTGTTATTCTGCCCGGCGAAACAAGTTTTCCGCGGCGACTTCAAGGCTTTCTTACCGGACCCCGAGGGGTAACGCCAAACCCCGATTTTGCAGGGCGGGACCTGCCGCCGACATAGCTCTCACAAAAACGGGCCGGGACAGTGCAGGTGCCTCGCCGTCCGCCGGTACACTGTTCTCCGTTGTTCTTCACTATTCGGATTCCCCAGCCGAGCGCTTTCGTCGACCAGCTAATTCCTGACGTTCGCCATCGCTTCTCACAAAGAGCGCAAACCGTAGCTTGGGCCCGTAGGTTCGGAAAAGGAGTTCGATAGCGGAAAGTCGAATAACGGATTTCTACTCCGCGGGTTGCAGGTTCGACTCCTGCTGGGATCGCCACCAGAAGTGCCTGCAGCACAAGGGTTTCTTGAAATATCTGTTTGTCCTTTTAATGGAATCCGTGCTGCTAGTCACCTCAAGCAATTTCAATTAGTTACCGAGGGGTTCCAACTGCTCCTAGCAGCACGGGAGCGGCACGGCGTTTTCTGTATTTGTTCACCCGATCTGGTCACCAGGAAAAAGAGAGAGACATGTCTGAAGCAGCTACCGTCCTTTGGTTTCCCAGCGTGACGACTAATCCAATAGCGCGGATCGTTATTCATAAAGGGGAGGAGCGCCATTTCGAGAGTCTCGAAAACGCTGTCCGGTTTGTTATGAAAGAATTGTCGGAAGAGACGCGGCTTGCGGCAATGATCCAGACGGAACGCGCCTCGTACGACTACTCAGACTTCGAGCGGTTGTACAAAGAAATCTGCCCGCCAGCGTGAGTGCTACCTATGCCGTAGGGCTTGGTGAGAAAGTAGGCGCGGTTTCCCAACGCCTTCTCCGCGTACTGGTCGACCGCGACAATGATCGCCTGGACGTGTTGGCAGTAGTGGCCCTCGCGCGTAGCTTGTTGACGCATCTCCGCAAGCGCGTCGATAAACGGCGAGCTGTCGTCCTTGCGCGACGTGGTTTGCGGAAAACGATCCGGAAGGCGTGGCTTTTGAGTATTGGGTTCGTGAATGAAAGCGGGACTTCGTTCCCAATCAAACGGTGGGATCGGAAGATCCAGGCGGCCGAAGGCCCGGAGATGAAAGCCACTCGCTGATATGGGACGCTGTCTCTAATTGTCTAATTTTCCTTTTAAGCGCGTCCATTTCGGGGCCAGGCTTTAGCGGCGCGAGCTGGGCCTCCAGCTTGGCTTTCTCAGTTGCGATATTGTCTTCAAAGGTGTGGGGAACGGATCGGCGTCGACGCTGCATGATACAACCTCTTTACGGTCCTAACCGTAGGGCCTGCAAGTTCCGATCCTAATATGCAGATAACCGGCCGTCGGTTCCATTGTGAACATTCAAATTGGCCCCGCCAGCCTGAACCAGCGGGCCACCGCAGCGCGTCAGGAACGGGAAGCGTTTGCGCGAATTGATAAAGGCGCCGGTTGCCACTGGCGCGAACATGACGGCCCCAGCGATTCTCAAAGCCGGGGCCGTTGCTCCAGATCGAGGAGCCGCCAATGATCCGCTTGGTCGGAACACTGCTCCTAAGTTTCGCCTTTGCCGCGTCAGCTGACGCTGCAGGAGGGTGCGGCGTTGGTTGCCACAGCACATCGGAGGGAGCATGTGTTCGCGACGGGTGGCAGCAAGCGCTGCCCGTTCGGAACGTGTGTCCCGCTACTTCCAGGGCATCTCCCCCGTGCGGCCCATATCACCGATGGAGCCGGCAATCTATCATGTGCGTTCCCTCCTGAATTGACTACGCACGAAAAAGCCGCCGCTGGGGCTGGCTCAGCGACGGCTTCTTACGCATTGCTCTCGCGGCCCCAATTCCCCTCCGCGATTGATCGGCATCGTAAGGACCAGCAGTCAGGGGTTCTCGGCTCGCGTTCTTTTGATTGTGTGCCCCCGCCCGCGCGCAAATGCTCTTGTAAAGAACGGCCCGTTCAAGCGGCTGCAACTGGCGCATAACAAGCATATTTGCTCCGGCGTCGTCTCCGGCTGGGGCTTCGTCATCGTTCGCAGCGTAGCAAGGCTCCCAAAATAAACCCAATCAAGGCTGACGCCATGGCGCTCGCAAAACTCTGTCAGCTCAAGTTTGAATTGCTTGGCATGGGCGTAGCGTCCCGCCATCATTGCCGCGGTCCTGGCAATGCGAAGATAGGACTGCCGCAGCCTGCCCCCGAGCTTCCTCGCCAGGCGGTTGAGCTCCTTGATCGCCGCGTGCAGCAGCTTGGCATCGGCCGGGAAGTGATGGCCTTCGGCTGCACGGTGGTATCGACCGTGACCCGCTTGAGGTCCTGGCTGCGTAACGCGCGGGCCTCGTGCGCCACCCGCAAGCTCTCGGCCAGCAACAGCTCCAGTCTGTCGCCGAGCCGCTTGCGCCAATGGCTCAGGTCCGAGCGCTCGTGCGGGAACGCGTGCTGAAAGAACTGTTCGCCGGTGAAGTACTGGGAATACGGGTCGGGGACCCAACGCTCGCACACCCCCTCATCGGACAGGCCGCAAATGTGCTTGAGCAGTAACAGCCCAATCACGAAGCGGGTCGCGATACCCGGCCGACGACGGGATCGGGCGATCTGTTCCGGGCCAGGCTGGACCAGATCATCAATATGAAGCACGAGGCGGTTCAGCTCGCCGGTAAGGTCGATTGGGACTGGATCGGCCACTTCCGATGCGACGACGGAATCATGACTGGATGCGACCGAAGAAGCACAGGACGTGCCCAACGCATCAAACCTTGCAATCGCAAAACCGTCCACAAAGACAAATGCGATTCAGGCTCAGTCGCTTAGCCGATCGTCACGGACGACTCGATAGCAGAAAGTCGAATAACGGATTTCTACTTCGTGGGTTGCAGGTTCGAATCCAGCAGGGATCGCCAAATATGTTTCTTAATTAGTGAATCAATCGCTTTTAAGAAAGATGTCTAACCTTTTCGAAAAAGTTGGACAGCGGGGCCGGTAGAATGTTCACTCGATTTTCGTCCGAGCAGGAATTCGAAGCAATGCGATCATGGCCGCCATCACGACACGCCCCCTCAATCCGCTGCTGTTCACCTACTTAGAACCCAAGCGGTCTGAAGATTTAGTGCGGCAGCTCGTTTACGACTTCCGCCTTGGCGCAGATTAGAGGCGACTGGCCGCTCTGGCTCCGATGACGGGTTCGACGCGCGCGGGCTTGAGATTGTGCAAGACGGTGCGCGAACAGTTTTCGACGAAGCGGAAGCGGATCTTGGTGCTCGTCGCTGACGATTACAGCGTCATCCAAGCGTGTGAGCAATCCCACGATACCTAGCGCCATAACGCGCCTACAACGCTTCAACTTGGTCAATCGCTCTGCCGAGCGGTAAATTAGGAAGGGTCACAACGAGAGTGCGGTGTTGCCATTAGGTAACCAATGCTCTGCTCACCAAGCGATATGATAAACCGCTTTTTGGGAGGCACGCATATGGATGTGTATTTGAGCGCAAGACGTGATCTGCTCGTTGTGAGAAGGGGAACTCCGATCCCCGCCGTTGCGGCGCCAGGAAACTGGCGTAAGAGCAAGAAGAAACGAATTGCGAAAGTCAGCGAGGAGATCAGGTCAGCTCTTGAGGCGCAGGGGTACTACATGCGGAAACTGAAAGACGTGTATCGTAGAAATTAGTCTGCGAAACGCCGAGATCGCCTCGCGAAATGTGCACTCTATAGTATCACGACAAATCAAGACGCCATCCGTGCGCTGTTCCGCGTGGTGAACCGCTACGTCGGCAACTTGCATCAATGCCCGGCGTCTTCCCCGACGATCCAGCGCCGGTCATTCGCAATGTGGGCACCGATGTCCATCGGCGTTCAAATTTGCCCCCCGCATTGCCTCAT
>DATAIA010000448.1:0-1644 GCA_036262895.1 Xanthobacteraceae bacterium | reverse complement strand
CGGGCCTCGTTGGAGGCAAGGGCTTTGCAGTCGACGCGAGCCTGATCGCAGCCGACGCCAACAAGTGCCGCTCGACGCCGGGCCCTGAATGGAGCCACGAGATTGATCCAATGACGACAAAGCGCGCCGTGCGGGACTATCTGGCCAATCTCGACGAGCCCGCCTGGGGTGCCGCAACCGATGTGGTGCCGAAGTTCGTCGCCCCCGCCGATCCGGCGGCACAATGGACCGGCGCTTTGCGCAATGCCGCGTTCTTCGCTTACGCCGACAATTATCTCATCGATGTGAAGTTCGGCATCATCATGGACGTCGAGGCGTCGCGGGCGATAAGGCAAGCGGAAGTTGGCGCCTCGCAGACGATGATCACTCGCACTGAGGCGACCTTCGGCCTCAAGCCTGACTGGCTAGTCGCCGACACGGCCTACGGTTCAGCGCCCAATCTGCACTTTCTGGTCGATGAGAAGAGCATCACGCCGCACATCCCGGTGATCGATAAGTCGCAGCGCGACGACGGAACGTTCAGCCGCGATGACTTTTCTTACGACAAAGAGCGCGATTGTTATGTGTGCCTCAACGGCAAGGTTCTACCGCGCTCGAGCGGGTCACGTGGATCACGTGGCGATGACATGATCTCCTATTTCTCGCGCGTCGCCGATTGCCGCGACTGTCCGCTCAAATCGAGATGCTGCCCGAACTCACCGAGCCGGAAGATCACGCGCCACATTTACGAAGCCGCTCGCGATGTCGCCCGCGCGATCGCCAAGACACCCGCCTACGAGCAGACCCGGTGTGATCGCAAGAAGGTCGAGATGTTGTTTGCGCACCTGAAGCGCATCTTGCGGCTAGGCCGCTTAAGATTGCGCGGCCCCGCCGGCGCACAGTTCGAGTTTACGCTCGCAGCCATCGCCCAGAACCTGCGCCGCATCGCCAAACTGACGTTTCATCCTCCAGATCGGGCCGCCGCGTGCCTTGCGTCAGTGGCGTGAACATCGCGTTCGCTGCCCCGACTGAAGTGCCGCCGCTGTTTATAGCGACGGCCGGCTCTGCAGACAGCCACGCTTAGAAGAAAATCAGCCCGGCCTAATGCAATGCACGGCCGACTTCTGCAACAAAATCGGCCACAAAGCGACATGGGGTACTCATTAATTTTTGCGCTCTGACAATACCGCGGGCAGTCGTTGGTCTGGAAGGATCACCCCTTCAGATTTCACTTTCCAACTTCGCAAGTGCCCGTGTTCATAACGCAAAAAAAGCGGCCCGACTTAGGGCCGCTTAGAGGGAGGTTCAAGTTGCGATGGTAAGACTAGTAAAACCGGTAGTTCACACCGACGAGCACGGTGCTCTCTGTTGCTTTCGCACTGATGCCACATCCGGCGACGCAAGCACCAACCGGAGTAACTGCGGTCCCCGAGTTCGACCCGAAGTCCATGTAATTGCCCTCTAGGAAAGCAGACCAGTGCGGCAGAAACATCCATTCAACGCCGCCGCCGATGGTCCAACCGGTCCGCGTGGCCGATGTCTGTCCTATTTGAACGCCAGCAGCAGTAATGTTGGTGCTGGTGTGTGCCCACGCCGCGCCGCCCTGAAAGTAGAGAAGCCACGGCGCGGCCCATGAATAGCCTAATCGGCCAGTGAGGGTGTCAA
>DATAIA010000447.1:0-1746 GCA_036262895.1 Xanthobacteraceae bacterium | reverse complement strand
CGGGCCTGCGGCCGGACGATGCCAATGCCCGTGCGCGTGCGATCACATGGATGTTTGCTGCGCTCAGCACGGTGGAACCGCCGATCCTTGAACTCGGAAACGCGAAACTCCTGGAGGGCGACAAGGCATGGAACAAGGAGCGCCTGCCTCTGGTCGAAGATCGCGTTCGCAGCCGGTTGACGCAACTTTCCGCTAGCTTGCGCGATGCCGATTGGCTCGATGGTGCGTTCAGCGCAGGCGATTTGATGATGGTGTCGGTGCTTCTCAGGCTGAAATCATCGGGCCTGCTGGAGGAATTTCCGAACCTCGCCGCCTATGTCGCCCGCGGCGAAGCGCGGCCCGCGTACAAGGGGGCTTTCGACGCGCAATTGGCGGTTAACACCGGCAAGCCACGGGCCGGCTGATTGAGGTCCTGGGCTCGAAGCATCTCCGAGTGTTTCGTTCAGTTTCTGCGTCGCTCCTCCGTCAAAAACACCAACGGGCGAAGGTGCTTTATCAATTGCGTTAGAAATTCGTCGGGCCGATCGAATGGAATGAAATGGTCGCCGCCGTTAAACACCACGAATTCCTTTTGCGGCCCTTTGATTTCCTGGAAATACACGTGAGCCGGTTCAATCGGCGTAACGATGTCCGCTGTACCTTCGAAAAAGAACATTGGAATCGAAAAGTCCGTGCCTAGAGACCTTAGATCAGTTTGGCTCATTGGCCCACTCTTCCCGCGCAGTTGCGTCGCCGAAAATGAAATTCCCCGGCGCCAATAGTACCAATCCAGCAGCGAAAAATCGGGCATGAACAGCGGGGGGATGGGGCTGACGAGCTGAAATGCCTCGATCGGCGGTAGCGAAAGCACCTTTGCCCATTTCTCCACGATCTCGGGCTTGGTCATGGAGTAGCCTGGGACAGCAGAGATTGATGCTAGCTCTGCCAACGCCTCTGTATTATTTGCCGCCTGCGCCAACGCCTTCAGGCGAGTAACGACGAGGTCGAATTGCTTCTCCATGGTTTGCCTGCCAACTACCTGTCCGGTGCCAACATAGGCATGAAAAAGATCCGGGCGTTGTCTGACCATTTGAATCCCGAGAAACGAGCCCCAGGAATGCCCGATCAAGACAATCCTGTCCTTACGAAGATGCGCTCGAAGAAATTCGGCCACTTCGATGCCATCCTGCGTCATCTGCGCCAAGGTCATGGTCGCCGCAACTGAATCGCCCGTCATGCGAAACGTGCGTCCAGCACCTCGCTGGTCCCATTGAACGACGGTGAAATATTCCTCCCAAGGCTGCCAGGCGGACGAAATTGGAATGCTTGAAGCGCCGGGGCCACCGTGAACAAAGAGGATGACCGGATTGCTGCGATGTTCGCCGCGAATCTGAATCCATTGATCGATGCCGCCGACTCTGACGTACATTGATTCCTGGATGCCGTCGGGAGATTGAACCGCGAGGACACGCGCGCTGAGGTATTGGCGATAAGCCCGAAAGCCGAGTGCGAAGCCTATTGCCAGAACCGCCAAGACGGTGACTGCAAGCAGGCCGGTCTTGGCGATCTTGAAAGTCCAGGCTTTCATCGGCGCACCGCCTTCTTCAACCGTCACAAACCGCACGCTTGGAAGCGACTCGGTGGCCGACATTAAAATCGGGATGGCACAAGCCAGACTAGCCCTTGCCACTGCTCGCCGCTTGAGGTCAGCGTCACAAAATCGCGAGCCGGATCGCGGATTAGATTGAGCCTGGCCATAACAGCTTT
>DATAIA010000446.1:0-12666 GCA_036262895.1 Xanthobacteraceae bacterium | reverse complement strand
CCGAGGAAATGCAGGATGCGCACGCCGCGCGCATAGCCTTCCTCACTGACCTTGATGAACTCGTCGGCGCTGCCTTGGAACCAGGTCGCCATCATCCGACCGTCGTCGTGCCAGACCGTGCGAAACCGTTTCCAATCGCGAGCATCGCGCCACACGGCCCAGTTTTCGATGAGTTCGCGGAGCGCCAGCCGATCGAGAATATCGTTAGTCATGAATGCTGCCTGATTTTCACGGATTTCGATTGGTGAGCGACCGCTGTTAAGCATGGCAATGCGCTCTGTCAAACCAGCTTAAACGAATATGAGCCCTACGGGATAAGGGAAGAGGTTCTATTCCCGCCGGCTGACCTTATGTTCTATAATGCAGGTCACAGAATAACTCATGGAGGATGCTATGGCGGTCTCGACCGCTCAACAGGGAAGAAACCCCGGTCCTAAAGATAATGTCGAGGCGGTCCGCCAGGCCTACTACGATCGCATTTCCGCCTATGACATGGCGCCGCTATGGGAGGTCCTGAAAAACCTCGTCCCGAAGGAGCCCGTGACGGCCTGTGCTCCCGCGATCTGGCGCTATAAGGACGCCAAACCGCTGGTTGCTGAAGCCGGCGAATTGATCACGGCCAAGGAAGCTGAGCGCCGGGTTCTGGTGCTGGAAAATCCCGCCTTGCGTGGCAAGTCGCGCATCACCAACACGCTCTATGCCGGATTGCAGTTGATCCTTCCCGGCGAGATCGCTCCCGCCCATCGGCACACCGCCTCGGCGATCCGTTTCGTGCTTGACGGCGAGGGCGCCTACACCGCGGTCGAAGGCGAGAAGACCGTGATGCGCCGGGGCGATTTCGTCATCACGGCCAATGGCGCCGCACACGATCACGGCAACACCTCGAAACAGCCGATGGTCTGGCTCGACGTGCTGGATTTGCCGACGATCAACTTCTTCGAAGCGGGCTTCTCCGAACATCTTGAAGAAGAGGCACAAGCCACCAAGCGCGAGGATGGGGATTCCATGGCGCGCTATGGTTCCGGCGTGCTGCCGGACGGCGAGACCGCCATGGTGCGCAGCCCGATCATCAACTACCCCTACGCGCGCACGAAGCCGATCCTCGAACGGCTGCAACGGGCCGGCGACATCGACCGCTGTCACGGCGCGCGGGTGCGTTATGCGAATCCTTTCAACGGCGGCTGGGCGACGCCCACCATGGGTGCGCATCTGCAGATGCTGCCGAAAGGATTCAAGGGCGAGAATTACCGTTCAACCGACGGAACGATCTTCGTTTGTGTGGAAGGGCGCGGGTCGACCAAGATCGGCGACGAGACGCTCGAATGGTCGCCCAACGATGTGTTCATCGTCCCGCCGTGGAAGCGCTACGCGCATACGGCCAACGACGAGGCCGTGCTGTTTAGTATTTCCGATCGTCCAGCGCAGGAATCGCTGGGGATCTGGCGAGAGGAACGCTGAATCAGAGTTCGTTCAAGCATGGCCCGATCAAAAAATCGGGCCATGTTGCTTTTGGGGGTCTCGTATCTCGCGGGGCTTATTGTCGAACGTCTGTTTGCGTGATGTGCTGGGCTGTTTCGTCATCAGGCAACTGGTTGTAACATTCGGACATGTGAGGTGCGACTTCGTTTGATCGTGATCGGCGTCAGCAAGCGGCTTTTTCAATCGAAATGAACAAATAATTCAAATTGGTGGGAGAGAAACGCCATGGGTGCGGAGACGAGCAAGGTTTGTTTTGGAATGCTGGGTGCGGCGCTGGGCGCTATTTCATTCGCATTGCAATCGAGTGCACCTGCATCGGCGCAAATGCAGAAGGTCGGCGATCCGCCGGAGGCGAACAATATGCGCCTTGTCGGTCATAGCGATCTTCAGGCACGCAGCGCTTATCAGCCGACGATTCATCACCAGGGCGATCGCTGGATTGCCTATGTCGGTCATCACGGCGGAACGCCGGAGGTTCCGAAGCCCGTCAACGCGATCACGGGCCAGCCCGAGTTCAACGGGACGTCGATTGTTGACGTCACCGATCCGACGCACCCCAAATATCTCGCGCATATTCCCGGCCTTGAAGGTACCTACGAAGACGGAGGCGCGCAGATGGTGCGCGTCTGCGACGGCAAGACGCTCCCCAAAGGCGACCCCAACGCGGTCTATATGCTTCGCGTATTTGGTGGAAAGTTCCACGAAATCTGGAATGTCGCTGTTCCGGACAAGCCGGTGCTGATCACGCGCATTGGCGAGGATTTACGCGATACGCATAAGAACTGGTGGGAATGCGACACCGGCATTGCGTTCCTGGTGTCCGGCGCGCCGGGCTGGCGTACGCGGCGGATGACGCAGATCTACGATCTGTCCGACCCGGCGCATCCCGTGAAAATCCGCGACTTCGGTCTGCCGGGGCAGGAGCCTGGCACGACCGGCACCGTGCCGACGGAATTGCATGGGCCGATCTCGACCGGACCCAGGGGTAATCGTGTTTATTTCGGTTACGGCACCAACAAAGGCGGCGTGATCCAGATTGTCGATCGCGAGAAGCTGTTGAACGGCCCGAAAGAGCCGACGCCGGAAAACCTGCGCTATCCCGAAATCGGTCGGCTCGACATGCTGCCGCTTAACGGTGCGCACACCACGCTTCCGCTGCTGCGCATGCCGATTGCCGAATTTGAGAAAGACAAAGGCGGCAGCCCGCGAGACATGATGATGATTGTCGACGAGGAACTTCTCAACGAATGCCAGGAACCGCGGCAGATGGTGTGGTTTGCCGACATCACGGTTGAGAGCAAGCCGATGATCGTCTCGAACTACACGGTGCCCGAGGCGAGCGGGCATTTCTGCGATCGCGGCGGTCGGTTCGGCGCGCATTCGTCGAATGAAAGCACCGCATCGGTGTTTTACGAGAAATTGGTGTTCATCACTTTCTTCAATGCGGGGGTGCGTGCGCTTGATATCCGCAATCCGTATCAGCCGAAGGAAGTCGGTTATTTCATTCCGGCGATTACGGACAAGACCGACAAGCGTTGCATCAAGGTCAACGGTCAGGATCGGTGCAAGGTGGCGATCCAGAGCAACAACGTTGAAGTCGACGATCGCGGTTATGTCTATGTGGCCGATCGTGCCAATACCGGCTTGCATATTCTGGAATTGACCGGTGAGGCGCGAAAGATTGCGGGGCTGCCCTAAGTCTGTTTGGAAGAATATGGTGTGGCCTCATGGTTCGAGACGCCGTACTGCGCACGGCTCCTCACCATGAGGGTTGAATCCACAATGCTTAGTTCCGCCTCATCCTGAGGAGCCGCACACGCAATTTGCGTGTGCGGCGTCTCGAAGGATGGGGCGGGTTCGCTACCGAGCGGCATCCTCATTGGAACCCGTCCTTTCGATCCTGGTTTTCTCACTGGAGAGCCAGCATCGAAAGGCGTGTCATGCTGTTAAGACGCGAAGAAGCGGTCCTTGACCTCTACAATATTGCGTTGGCGGTATTTTTGTTTGCATCGCCGTGGCTGTTCGCATTTCCGGATGAAGGTTCCAGATTCAATGCCTGGGTGGGCGGTGGAATCATTATCGCCATGTCCGCCGCAGCCATTCTGGCTTTCGCCGAATGGGAGGAATGGATCTCGTTTGGTCTCGGATTATGGCTCGTGGCATCACCCTGGGTGCTGGGGTTTGGTCAGAGGCCCGCGCACGTGATCATTGCCGTTGGGGCCATCGTCGCTTTCCTCGCGGCACTCAAGCTGTTCCTGATGCACGATAAGCAAACGGCATCGCACCATTAGCATCAAGATCAGGTGGCTTTCGCACCATCAATCAAATCCGCGATCCGCTCCGGTGAGAGCGGATGTTCGGCGATGCAAACGTTGAACGGCGTAAGCGCATCTTCGATGGCCGAAATGATGCAGGCCGCGGCCGGAATCGTGCCGCCTTCGCCTGCGCCTTTGACGCCGATGGGATTGAGCGGTGAGGGCGTTTCGATATGGATGATTTCGATGCGGGGAATTTCGGTTGCGGTCGGCAGCAGATATTCGCCGTAATTCGTCGTGACCGGTTGACCGCTGTCGTCGTAGATCATGCGTTCAAATAGCGCATTGCCGATGCCGTGCACCACGCCCCCGCGAATTTGTCCATCAACCAGCATGGGATTGATCAGACGTCCGCAATCGTGTGCCACGACATAGCGTAAAATCTTTACCGTGCCGGTTTCGACATCGACTTCGACCTCGGCCAAGTTGGTGCCGCTCGCGAATGTCAGGGCACGGCCCTCGAAATAAGCTGTTGCGCCAAGCCCGGGTTCGGTTTCGCGCGGCAAGGGGAGCCCTGCGACGCCATCGAGCCGAAGGGCGAGATCGGCAAGGCCGATCGAACGATCTGTCCCTGCGACATGCACGCGACCGGATTCGATGACGAGATCGGCTTCCGCCGCTTCCAACATTTCCGATGCAAGTTTAAGGGCTTTTTCGCGCACGCGAGTGGCCGCCATATGCACCGATGAGCCGCCGAGCACGGCGACCCGGCTTCCGACTGTTCCGATGCCATGAGGGAAGCTGCCGGTATCTCCGGAAACGACAGAAACGTCTTCAATTGGCACGCCCAATAAATCGGCGGCGATCTGCGCGAACACGGTGTGATGGCCTTGGCCCTGGCCCGCCGCACCCGTCAGCACCAACACTTTGCCGTTGGGCTGAACCTTGACGGTTGCACCTTCAAATGGCGCCAATCCAGTGTCCTCGATATAGCTCGCAATTCCGAGCCCGAGATAGCGGCCTTCTTTGCGCGCCTCTTCTTGCCGGGAGCGAAAATCGCTGAAACGTTCCACTGCGCTCTCGAGGCAGGAATGGAAGTCGCCGCTGTCGAACACGATAGGCGAGCCATCGCGGGCTTTGGTGCCTGTCGCGTAGGGGAATTGGTCCTTGCGCACGAAACTGCGGCGGCGCACATCGGCACGATCAATTTTAAGTTCGCGCGCGATCCGATCGGCAAGTCGCTCCAGCATAAACGCCACGTTGGGCCGTCCCGCGCCGCGCACCGGAGTGGTGGGCGTAAGATTGGTGAATGCCGCGTCGAGCGTGATGTCGAGGGCTTCAAGCGCGTAAGGGCCCGGGAACGATGCCATGGTCGTTCCAGGCAGTATCAGTCCGTAGGGCAGGTACGCGCCATTGTCATGCAGGCAGCGGCCACGCACGCCAAGCATGCGCCCGTTCGCATCGGCGGCAACTTCCACGTCCCAGATCTGATCGCGCTGCTGTGTCGTTGCGACAAAATGCTCGCGACGGTCTTCGACCCATTTGATCGGGCGCTTGAGCAGTCGCGCGGTCTGCGCCAGCGCAAATTCTTCCGGATAAGTCGGGCCTTTCGGACCGAATCCGCCGCCGACTTGCGGGGCGATGACCCGAACGCGGCTTTCGTCCAGGCCTAGCCAGGGGGCCAGCATGCGGCGCACCATGTAGGGCGCTTGCGTCGAACTCCAGACCGTGAGCTGGCCGGATATCTCGTCTTCCGCCGCAATCACGCCGCGGCATTCCATGGCGTGACAGCCGCCGCGATGCTGCGTGATCGTTTCGCGGAACACGTGCACGGCGCGGGCAAAGACCTGATCGGTGTCGCCGAATTTGGTTCGCATCGTCGCGATGTGGTTGTCCGGCGCACCTTCGTGCGCACGTGGCGCATCTCCATCCAATGCCGTTCGCAGATCGGTGACAGCGGGCAGGGGATCGTAATCGACCTCGACCAATGCGGCGGCGTCTTCGGCGGCGGCACGGGTGTCGCCGACAACGATTGCAATTGTTTCGCCGACATAGTGCACGGCTTCGCTCGCGAGCACATGCTGCGTGCGCTGTTGTTTGATGAGAGGCGAAGGCGCGAATTGCGGCATCGGCTTGCCGGCAACGCCGAGATCGTGTGCCGTGAGCACGGCAATAATTCCGGGCTGGTTGCGGGCTACAGTCACATCGATGTGTTTGATGCGGGCATGGGCGTGAACCGAGCGGACGAATGCCGCTTCGGCCATTCCCGGCAACTTGATGTCATCGAGATAGCGTCCGCGACCGGTAAGCAGGCCGGGGTCTTCGATGCGAGGAACTGAAGCTCCGAAATAACGGGCGCCCATGATTACGCTCCGCCTTGCATGATGCGTGCAGCGGCAAGGGCCGCATCGACGATACTTTCATAGCCGGTGCACCGGCAGAGATTGCCCGAAATGGCTTCACGAATGGCGCTCTCGTCCGCATTCGGGTTTGCGGAGAGAAATGCATGAAGCGTTGTCAGCATGCCGGGCGTGCAGAAGCCGCATTGTAATCCGTGATGGGCCCGGAACGCGGCCTGCAAGGGATGCAGCGTTCCGTCTGCCTTTGCCATTCCCTCGACCGTGGTCACATTTGCTCCGTCAGCCTGCACCGCGAGCATCAAACAGGAGCGAATGGGATGGCCGTCAACAATCACGGTGCAAGCGCCGCAAACTCCGTGCTCACAGCCGAGATGGGTTCCGGTGAGCCCGAGATTCTGGCGGAGAAAATCGCCGAGGTGCTGGCGCGGCTCCACCAGGCCCTCGACGGAAGTGCCATTGACTGTAAGCGTAATGCGTTCGCGCATTGGGGCTGTTTGTTCTGTCATTTCGTGATCTCCGCGCGCGCGGATGCAAGTTTCAAGGCGCGGGCGACAAGCACGCCGGCGAGCCGTTGGCGATAGCTTGCCGAAATCTGCGCGTCTTCCAAACACTCGATGGTACGAGCATGCTCGGCGGCTGCCTTAAACGTGCTCTCGGTTGGCTTTTGTCCGATCAGCGCCGCCTCTGTATCGCTCAGCCGCACGGGCGCAGTGCTCACGCCGACCAAGCTGATAGCGGCGCGCGCAATCGCTCCATTACGATCAAGCGCGAGCAGGCATCCCACACCGACGATTGCGAAGTCGCCCAGCCGGCGTGCGATTTCGAGGAATGCGTGTCCGTGCGGTTCTTTCCATAAAGGGAAAGTGATGTGGGTCAGGACTTCATCAGGCTCAAGCGCCGGCGTCATGTAGCCGAGGCTCCAATCGGCGATGTTTACTTCGCGGGTTCCGCGTGGACCGGCGATGTGCAGCGTGGCGTCATAGAGGGCGGCGATGCCGGGGAGCTCGGCGGCGGGGTCGAGATGACACAGGCTGCCGCCGATGGTGCCGCGGCTGCGGGTCTGCAAATGGCCGACATGGCGCAATGCGTCCTGCAAAATCGGGGCGCGTCTGGCGATCAATTGATCGTGCTCGATTTCGCATTGCCGCGTCATCGCGCCGATTTCAATCGCGCCGTTGTTTTCGCGGATAAAATTCAAGCTCTCGATGCGATTAAGATCGATCACGTGATCGGGGATCACGTAGCGCATGTTGAGCATGGGAACGAGCGACTGGCCGCCCGCGATCAGCTTTGCGTTCTCGCAACTCGCCACCAGTGCGACGAGATCGTTGATGGTGTTGGGCCGATGATAGGCGAAGGGTGCGGGCTTCATCGCTGCGGAACTTTACGATGGATTGTTGCTGAATTTGCGCGTTACGGCGGCCTTGATTGCACCGCCCAAAAGTCCGAGGCCGGAAATTGGTTTGCCGGCGACCGGGGCTTCAACGCCTGCTTCGCCGGCCGCGGTGCGGATGACACTTTCGAGGTTTTTGGCGAACTGTGTGATCAACTGATTGGAGATATCTTTGATCAATCCGACGCCGCGGCCATATTGCGCGATCGAGCCGACAAGCGAGAGTTCGGTTTCAACGGTGATTTTGGCGCCTGCCGGGTCGGGCGCCAGCGAAAAGCTCGCTGTAGCCGAAGCGTTGCCGCGGCCTTTCTTTTCGTTGCCCTTGGCGACAACGCGCGCCGTCATCGCCTGATCGTCGACATCGACGATTTCAGCCTCACCATCGAAATTGAGCTGCACCGGGCCGATCTTGACCGAAGCGCGCCCTTTGAATTTGCGGGGGTTCAAAACTTCGGTGATCTGCGCACCGGGCAAGCAGGGCGCGATGGTCGGTACGTCAAGCAGCAGCGGCCAGGCCTCGGCGGGTGGGATCGGCACAACGAAACTGTTGTCGAATTTCATGAGGTTCCGGTCTTTCGCTAACATGCTTGTTGTAGAGCGGTCCTAGCTTGGGGCGCAAGCGGGGCTCGGTCTTTGCTCTTGAAGCCTGCTTGGCTATGGTCTCCCTCCGGTCTTCAAGCCGGGCGCGTATCGATCAGGGGACGATTTCAAATGACCAAGACTCTCGTCGCAGCGAATGGAACCCTCACCGGCGTTCAGACCGGAGCAGGGCGGGACCTTTTTATCGTTCATTCGCTGCTGGCCGATCGCCATGCCTTCGATCCGGTGCTGCCGGCGCTATCTGAAAAGTTTCGTGTGACTCTGGTCAATTTGCCGGGGTTCCATGGCTCGAAACCGGTTGCGGCCTCGATGGATGCCTATGTCGCGCAGCTTGCGGCCGGTTTTGCGGAATGGGGTATTGCCAAGGATGCCATTTTGATCGGCAACGGTTTCGGTGGAACTGTGGCACTTGCTTTTGCGCTGGTGCACGGAGATCGCATCGCGAAGCTTGTACTGAGCGATGCCGCGGCTGGTTTTCCCGAGCAGGGCAAGCAGGCCTTCCGGGTGATGGCGGAGAAGGTCGCCTCGGGCGGGCTTGGGACCATTGCCGATATTGCGGCCAATCGTGTGTTCCATGCCGCGCATCTGGCGAAACATCCAACGGCGATCGACGAACGTCGCGCGGTATTGCTCAAGATCGATCCGACGGCGTTTCGTGCGGCGTGCTCGATCCTGGTTGAAGCAGACCTCGTACCCGCTTTGCCGAAACTCGCGGTGCCGACGTTGGTGATTTGCGGCGAGCTCGATCAGGCCACGCCACCGGTTCTCAATAAGCTGATTGCGGAAAAAGCGCCCGGTGCGCGTTATGTCGAACTTCCTGCCTGCGGACATTGTCCGCCGCTGGAGCAGCCGAAGGAATTTCTCTCGGCAATTGGCGGGTTTATTGGGCTTTAAGCTTTAGGAGCCCCACCTCACCCCAACCCTCTCCGCCCTAAAGGGCAGAGAGGGAGTCCGGCCGAGATTTGTGTTGGAGCCCAGCGTTCCCAATTACCGTGGCGCGCTCCCTCTCTGCCCCTCTCAGGGGCGGAGAGGGTTGGGGAGAGGTGGGGTTATTATTGCTGCTGTGCGCGGCGATTGATGAAGCCGTGGATCGACACAGGGCCCCAAATACCGGCCGCATAAAATGGATCGGCTTTGTTGAACGCTTCCGCGGCGGCACGGTCCTCGGCTTCGACGACAAACATGCTGCCGATGGGGGTTGTGCCATCATCCGCCACAAGCGGACCCGACATGACGAGGGTCACGCCGTAATCCGCGGCCGTGTCGAGATGCGCCCGATGCGCGGCATAAACGGGTTGCCGTTTGGCGGTTCCGTCCGGACGATCAAGCGCCTGAATGACGAAGAGCATAAGCGTTCCTCGCGAGTTACTCGTTTCCGACCTCATCAAGTGCGCTCAGCACCGCACGTGCAATCGGCGCGGTGCCATCCTTGCCGCCGAATTCAAACGGCTTGATACAGGTTGCAAAGGCGCGATCGACCGCGCGTTCAATGCGCTCAGCCGCTTTGCTCGCGACCGCATGGTTATGAACGTCGCCGAGCCAATCCAGCATCATCGCGGTTGAGAGAATCATCGCGGTTGGATTGGCTTTGCCGGTGCCCATGATGTCCGGCGCGGTGCCATGACACGGCTGGAACACCGCATGTTTGTCGCCGACGTCGGCAGAAGGTGCCATCCCCATTCCACCGATCAGGCCTGCGGCCATATCCGAGAGGATGTCGCCGAACATGTTCTCGGTGACGAGAACGTCAAAATCCCAAGGCCGCTTTACGAGCGCCGCCGAGCAGGCATCGACATAGATTTCGTTATGGCCGACATCGGGGTAATTCGCCGCGCGTTCGTGAAACACTTTACGGAAGAAGGCGAATGCCTTGAACATGTTCGCCTTATCGACGCAGGTCAGCACGCCCTTGGAGCCGCGCTTCTTGCGTCGCTGTGCCAGACGGAAGGAGAAGTCGAACAGGCGTTCGGAGGTGTGCCGGGTGATCACCAGGGTTTCGCGCGCGTCCTGGTCTGTGACGACGCCCTTTCCGAGCGAAGCGAATAATCCTTCAGTCGATTCCCGGATCACCACGAAATCGATGCCGTGTACGTCCGCATCCACAATCGGGCTCGGCACGCCAGGGACAAGGCGCGCCGGACGCACGCCTGCATAAAGATCGAAGATCATCCGCAACTCGACTTGCGGTGCGATTTCAGTGCCATCGGGATAGCGGATGCTGGGAAGGCCGCAAGCGCCCAGCAGAATGGCATCGGCTTCGTCGCACAGCTTCACGGTCGAATCCGGCATCGATTTGCCAGTGTCGCGATAGTGCTCTGCGCCGGCCGGCGCTTCGGTAAAGCGGAACTTCAGTCCGGGCGTGGTTGCTTCGATCTTTTTGAGGACTTCAAGGGCGGGGGCCATCACTTCGTGCCCGATCCCGTCTCCAGGCAGCACTGCGATGTGAAATGCGTCATTAACAAGCATGGTGATGAGTTTTTCCGAGCTGCGGGGCAAAGCCCGAGGAATTTGAAAGGCGTAATGAATACGGAACATCTTACGGGCGCAAGCATCCATTCTGACGGGCTTGACGCGGGCATACGTGACCTATTGGCTGCGCCCCTTATCGTCGCTCATAAGGGGTTGCTCTCATGCCTCAATTCGCCGCTAATCTCGCCTATCTGTTTACGGAGCGTCCGCTGATCGAACGCTTCGCCGCTGCGGCCAATGCAGGCTTCAAGGCAGTCGAGCTGCAATTTCCCTATGATCAGGACCCCGCGAAGGTAAAAGCAGAAATCGACCGGTCCGGCCTGACCATGCTCGGCCTCAACACTGCGGCGGGAGGTGAGAACGATTTTGGTCTTGCGGCGATGCCGGGACGGGAAAGGGATTTCGCCGTACTGTTTCACCAGGCGCTTGATTATATCGTTGCGATCGGCGGTCGGGCCATCCATTGCCTGGCCGGGCGGTTGCCGAGCGAGCAGCACGGGCAAGCAACCCAGACCTTTATCGCCAATTTGCGTACGGCTGCCGATCTGGCGGCTGCGAGGAACATCACGCTTTTGATCGAACCGATTAACCGTCGCGATCGACCGAACTATTTCCTGTCCTATGTGGAACAAGCCGCTTCGATTATCGATGAGGTCGCGCGCCCCAACGTGAAAATGCAATTCGACTGCTACCACGTGCAGATCATGCAGGGGGATTTGATCAAGCGCATCGAACGCTTTCTGCCGATGATCGGACATGTGCAGATTGCCGGTGTGCCGGCGCGTTACGAGCCGGATGAAGGTGAGGTCAACTATCCGGCGATTTATGCCGCCCTGGATGGCGTGGGTTATCAGGGCTGGATTGCGGCCGAATATCGTCCACGCGGGCGCACGGAGGATGGGCTCGGCTGGGCAAAAGCCTACGGCGTGGTGCCGCGCTGAAGGCTTTAATTCTTACCGCCGTGTCTGCAATCTGACATCCAACTGTGTCTGCAACCCGGCACGGGTCGACGTTTGATGCTTTGCCTTCATGCGGGCCTGTTGCTACGGTAGCGCCCGTTTTATCGTCCCTTCGGGGGAGTTATGGCAGACAGGAAGGCAGAGGCAGGCGCTGCCCGGGCGCCACGACTGATTGATGCCGTGCGACAAGCCCGGATCGATATTGCCGAGCGAGCCGGTGTCGTCGTCGATTTGCGCGACGCGGAAATCGCGCGCCTTGAAATTCTCAACGAGGCTCTCGATCCGGTCTATGCGGAGCTTCCTGCCAGCATTGAACTGTTCGATCGCGGCATAACCCATGGCGATCCGCCGCGCCTCTGGGTCGACATGGTCGCTTTCGTTGCTATGGGCCGCGACAAGCGGGTTTATCGTTTTGTGCAGGACACGCGCTTCGGACGCCGTGTTCTTGCGGAATCTGCCGACGTCGGTGAGATGGTCGAAGCCGTCACCAGATATCTTGCGCGGCGTCTTGTCGAGCGCGAGCGTGTGATTGTCGGCGAGACTGAATTGACCGCGCGCGATATTCTGATTGATCGGAGTGTGCGCCGCGCTCGCCATTGGCGAGTGTTTGGTGTCTTTTTGCTGGGCTTGCTTGCCGGCGCGGTTTTGTTGCTGGCAGCGGCGTGGTTCGGTGTGGGGCGCTAGGAAATATAAAATTTTTCTTTGCTTGAGCTAATTCCCCCACCTCACCCCGACCCTCTCCGCCCCCAAAACGGGGGCGGAGAGGGAGCGCCCCAGTGCAAGAGGTCAGATTCCAATACCAGCCAGGATGTTGGCCGGACTCCCTCTCCGCCCTGTTAGGGCGGAGAGGGTTGGGGTGAGGTGGGCTTTATTTATCATTTGTCTATTTGCACGAGCGTGTTGTTGCTTCATCCGCCAATCAAAACGATCCGCTCCAGCTCGATAATTCCCTCGTGTCCAGGCCTCAATCCACGCGAGATCATTTCGCAGTGCCAATCGGATGGCGAGCCTGAGAGCCGGTAGAGATTGTACGCGGCGGGATCGTGATCGGCCGTGGATGTCGCGGATGCGGATGGTACACCGATCGCGGGGATCTTGCGCTTGGGGCCGTCGATCCAAACAATTGACCGCACATGATCGTGACCGTGGAG
>DATAIA010000445.1:0-6195 GCA_036262895.1 Xanthobacteraceae bacterium | reverse complement strand
CCGGCGAACGTATGATGATCGGGTTCGTTCCGGCATATGCGCGGGGAAGCCGCAACGTCGAACCGTAACGGCGGAAAAAACGAATTTTATTTAACCTATGATAGTGGAAAAGCGCTGCTGGCCGGCGATGCAGCGCGAACTCGCTGCATCTTCTACCTTGAAGAAGAACAAGAAGAAGACGGTGCTAGCACTTCCATTGCATGGAGTTTTCCTAACCGCGAACAGCTCCTGAAGTGATCCGTAACTTGTTCGTCAAAGCTGGAACCCCGCGCACAGGATCAGGTTAGACGTGGTTATGAAATCAACTGAATCCTTCGAAAAGGACTCCGCTATGAAGTTCACCTCGCTCGCGATCATCGCAGTATTTACGGCTTCTCCGGTGTTTGCAGCGGGCAAGCCAAGTCAGACTTTCCTCAAGAAGGCAATCGAAGGCAACTATGCCGAAGTACAGATGGGCAAGCTGGCGCAGCAGAACGGGCAAAACCCCGACGTGAAGAAATTCGGGCAAATGTTGTCGGATGACCATTCGGCCGCAAATCAAAAGGCGATAGACGCCGCAAAATCCGTTGGCGTTACTCCGCCGGATGGCCCCAACGCCAAGCAGAAAGCGGAATATGAGAAGATGTCGAAGATGACGGGCGCGCGCTTCGACCGTGAATTCGCAAAGCACATGATTGCGGATCACCAAAAAGATATCGCCGAGTACAAGAAGGAAACAAAGCAGTCCGACGCCGGTGGCCAGTACGCCAAGGGCGAGCTTGACGTGTTGCAGAAGCATCTTGATACAGCCAAATCACTGCGCCACACCGAATCCTCCCGCCGCTAGTGAGAGCATCGCACTGCGAGATATGGGTTGAACCTTCACTACAAATGGGCCGAGGCGCTGCGGCGCAATGATTTCCAGAGCGCGTGGAGGCTCAGCGACGCAAGCTTGGCTGAGCATCGCTTTTCAGGCGTGGCCAAGCACGCCGGAGAGCGGCATCTGCAGCGGATTTGGCGAGGCGAAGATCTAAAGAACAGATCGGTGCTTGTTCGCTGCTACCACGGGCTAGGCGATACAATACAGTTCATCCGTTTCGCCAAACCTCTCCGGGAGATTGCACGCGAAATCATTGTCTGGAGCCAGCCTGAACTGTTGTCGCTGGTGCGTCAGGTCAACGGAGTCGATCGGGTGTTGCCGCTGCACGAGGGGACGCCAGATGCCAGCTTTGACGTCGATATCGAGGTGATGGAGCTTGCCCACGCGTTGAGGGTAACATCGCAGCTTATAACCAACAGAGTTCCCTATCTTCCGCGCGTCGCTCGCAAAAACTGGTCAAGCTCCAAGCTATCGATCGGAATCGTCTGGGAAGCCGGCAACTGGAATCGAAGCCGTTCCGTTCCAGCCCGTCTATTCGCCCGCTTGCGCGAGCAGTCGGATGTGCGGCTGCTTTCGCTTCAGCAAGGCCCCGCCCGCGCCGTGGCCGCAACGATCCCAGCCGATGATGTTGCGGTCCCCGATATCGAAATGCTTGCTGCCAGGATTATGCAGCTCGATCTGGTTATCACCGTGGATACGATGGTTGCGCATCTGGCCGGAGCGCTTGGTGCTCCTGTTTGGACAATGCTTCACCGCGACTGCGATTGGCGATGGCCGCAAACAGGTCGGGATACGATTTGGTATCCGAAGATGAGGTTGTTCCACCAGAAGACAGCGGGCGACTGGACCGGCGTCATGGAAGAAATCATCGAGGAACTGAAGCTATTTCGGAGGCCGCTTCCGACCAGGCAAGATGCTGCGGCTCAATATCAACGGTCCGATCGGGGAGACATTGATACCCGATAGTCTCGGCGACGAATGCCCAAGCCTGTGGCGTCCGGGACACGGCGAATCAGTTATGATTGTCAACGTATGGCCGCAAACAAGGTAACGGCGGTACACATGCGCTGGGGACATCATTCCAAAGCCACAACTTGAGCCGCCCATACGCGGCTCTTTTTGTTGGTCGCTCTCTCGTCGCTTTCTCGTCTCCGCCAGCTGCGACATTCCAAACGTTCCGGCGCTGCTGTTGCGATCCCCGGAGCGCATGACTGGGAAAACCGGGATGTCCTGAAGTGTTGGTAGTCGGTCCCGCCGGAGGCCGAGACGACCGAGCCGAGCTGAATGCCTCTCTACATCTATCGAATTACCTTGCGTATCGGCCGACTTTTGTTGCCGAAGCATTCAATCGCTAAACTCTAACCACCTGCTCGTGAAGTTTCGGCTAGCAAAACGCTCTGAGGCGCGCCGCGGTTTAACACACGTTAGGCTCCAGTAACTTATTCGCGCCGCACGAACCTGCCGCCATGATGCATCGTTGTAATCACCAAGAGCTTCAGCAGGTTGTTACCATGAGCGAAAGCCACACCACGACGGACCATGCCAAGATCAAAAAATGGGTGAGCGAGCGCAATGGCGTGCCAGCTACTGTGAAGAGAACCGAACGAGGCGGCCATGCAGGCCTCCTTCGGATTGATTTCGGCCCGAAGGAAGAGGCCCTGGAAGAAATCAGCTGGGACGAATTCTTCGAAAAATTCGACGAGTCTCACTTGCAGTTCTTGTACCAGGACAAAACCAAGGACGGAAAAATCAGCCGCTTCCACAAGTTCGTGGCTCGGGGCAAGACGTAAGTACCAGGATATTCGATTGGATCGCTGAGGCGATTTTGCCAGTTCGGGTGCCCTCCCTGCCCGAGTCGGCGGTTCAATTGACACGAAAAAGCCTCGCTATGCGGCGGGGCTTTTTCTGTGAAGCCACCCGCAAACGGGACTGGCCCGGTTCACGTCTACCGCATGGCTTGGGTGACCCAGGCGCCTCGGACGCCGGAGATCGGGCCGTCAGTTACATTCGCAATTAAGGCGGCGCAAAACAGGGCCACGAAAAAGGTTAGCACAAGCAGCTCCCGCCAATTCCAGGTCATCCTTTCCTCCCTCATTCCGCTCATCAATCGCAAGAACCCCTAAGAGTTCCAAAATCTCGGGCCGGACTTCGAATCCGCCCCGGAACCGCTGCCCGCGCGTGGAGGTTTCAGACGATGTTGCCATCGAGAATGACAGCCCACCGATCCGAGAATGCGAACCCGGTGCCGGAGATCACCCAACGGCCCGAGCATGCTGACGGCTTGCCGCTGCCGCAGCGAAAGTGGGCCATCCTCACCATTGCGCTGGGCATCATCATGGCGGTCGTGGACGGTGCAATCGCCAACGTCGCGCTGCCGACGATCGCCAACGACCTCGATGCGAGTCCCGCATTCTCAATCTGGATCGTCAATGGTTACCAGCTGGCGATCACCATTGCTCTGCTCCCCTTGGCCTCTTTGGGGGAGATCGTTGGATACCGCAGGATCTATCTGTCGGGACTGCTGCTGTTCACGCTCGGATCACTTTTTTGCGCGCTTTCGCACACGCTGCTCCTGCTCACGCTGGCTCGCATCGTGCAAGGTTTCGGCGCAGCCGGGATCATGAGCGTAAATGCTGCGCTGGTCCGTTTTACCTATCCCAGATCCCAGCTTGGACGCGGCATCGGTTTGAACGCGCTGGTCGTAGCCGTCTCCGCCGCAGTCGGTCCTACGGCGGCGGCGGCCATTTTGGCGGCTGCAACATGGCCGTATCTGTTCGCGATCAATCTCCCCGTGGGCGCCGCGGCCTTGGCACTCGGTTGGCGTTGTCTGCCTCATGTTCATCCCGCCATCCACGCCTTTGACTGGCAAAGCGCCTTCCTGAGCGCGGTCACGTTCGGACTTGGCATCGCCGCCGTCGACAGCATCGGACATGGCGAGTCGATGTGGTTCTGGCTTTTCGAATTTGGTATCGCGGCCGTGTCTGGTGTCATGCTGGTGAGGCGGCAGAGGCACGTAACCGCGCCATTGCTGCCTTTGGATCTTCTGCGCATTCCAATCTTTGCTCTCTCGATTTGCACATCGGTCGCCTCGTTCTGCGCACAAATGCTGGCTTTCGTGGCGATACCTTTTTATCTGGAGAGCCGTTTCGGCTTTTCGGCAGTGCAGATGGGACTTCTGATCACCCCTTGGCCGATCGCCGTCGCAATCGCCGCGCCGGCCGCAGGTCGTCTGGTCGAGCGATACCCTGCCGGACTGTTGGGGGGAATCGGCCTGCTCCTGTTCGCGGGCGGACTGACAAGCCTTGCAATGTTGCCCGCCGATACATCGGTCGCGAACATCGTGTGGCGCATGGCGCTGAGCGGTTTGGGTTTTGGCCTGTTTCAGACGCCAAACAATCGAACCATGATCGCGGCAGCGCCGCGCGAGCGAAGCGGCGGCGCGAGCGGCATGCTGGGCACCGCGCGTCTTCTCGGGCAAACCTTGGGCGCCGCGCTGGTCGCGCTGCTGTTAGCGCGCTCTCCGGAGCGAGGCACTCAGCTTTCACTTCTGGTTGGCGTGGCCTTTGCGTTGACCGGAGGTGCGCTGAGCATGCTCAGGCTTTCGCCCGCGGGCGCGAGAGGCGCCGAGATCGTGCGGGTCCATGAGAGCCAGCGACTCAAAGGCGATTGAGCGGAAAACCGCTCGCTGCCGTGCCCTGCTAAATGGGCTGCTCGTTGATTTCAAAACGAGCGTAAAATGCGCCAATAGCCAGGTTGGCGAGCTTGATCCTATTCTTTACCCCTCGATCGAGTAGCCGTCTTATCTCACGCGCCAGGAAAACGTAAACGGGTAGTTCCGCTGATACAGCCCCTGCACGTTCCAGATAATCGTAAGCGATGTGGAAAGCCTCTTCGGCCGGCGACTCCCTACCAACATACATTTGTGCCTTCATACTCCGCTCAATCGAGTAGCCCCTCTGGCGTTCCCTGACCATCGACATTTTCAGGACGCGCCCTCTGCAATGGTTGCGTCTAGTGTCGTTCATTCGGGGACAAAACATGAAATCGTGATGAAGCTGAAACTTCACAGATTTTGGAACGTTTTCATGTAGGTCCAAAATTGGAGATGCGCATGAAAATGAGAACTGCTTTCATCGGCTTGATCGCGCTGGCAGGCACCGCCGCACTAACGGCTGGGTCTGCCTCCGCAATGCCAAATGGATTGCCGCATGCCGACACCCTCGCGAGCCCCGCCGTTCAGGTGAGGTGGGTGTGCAATCCTTGGGGACATTGCTGGTGGCGGCCCAACTATTACGGTGCGTACGGCTTTTACGGCGTGCCACGGTTTTATGGCCGGCCTTGGGGTTGGCACCGCGGCTGGCATCGTGGCTGGCGCCACTGGTAGCGACATTAAGGGGGCGTTGGCCCCCTTTCTGTTGATCGTACGCGTGGGGCAATTCTTACGAAACTGTAGGAAGCCGCCGCAGCTTTTTTCCAAGCGGGCGGCGTTCTTCCACCGCCTGGATGGCTTTGTTGGCGAGTGCCAGTTTGTGCCGCGTGCCAGCTTTCCACGCTTCAAATATGCAATCGGCCGCAAATCCCTCGACGCTCGCATAGTCCTGCTGATCGAGAGGCGGATCGAAATAGCGCATCACGATATCCAACGCGTCGTTCAAGACGAGTTCGTCATCCGTAACAGGCCAAGGGAAGCTGCCCATAACACCTACGTGTGATAGCCGTTTGCACCTGAAGATAAACGCTGGGTGAAGCTGAACGTTCCTCGGTGCGGAAACAGCAGGTGTCCGTCTCCAACTTTTTTGGAGCAAAAATAGGTGGGACCCGGATCACGTTCTTCGAACGACGACGATGTCTTCATTCGAATGCAAAACGTCCGAATGCTTCATATCGAGAACGCCTGCCTGCCAGCGCTGCGCGAGCGCGCCTGCGGAAAACTCAAATGATTTCTCGGGACCCGGCTCTTCCATTCCCGCTCGATAGCTCAGCAGAACAATCTTTTCACGCGAGCCGTCCTTCTCATTGTTTCGTTTTCCTCGAAGCCTGCTTAGCTCAAGGCAATATTTCAATCGAACGTACGTCTGATTCCCGAACAACAGGTCATTCTTTCTTTCCAATGCGGCCTCGAAGGAATCCGGGCGATCGCCATCACGCGCGTATAGATCGATGACGTAGAGCAAGAGACTGTCGTCCCTTTCTGATTGCAGGATAGGGTCGAAGGGCGCGTTCAGGGATAATCCGCCGTCGCCGACAAGACGACCGTCGATTTCGATCGGTGCGAATTCCGGCAGGAAGCCGCAACTGGCCATCACGTGATCGAGGTCAATTCGCTGCTCCCGAGA
>DATAIA010000444.1:0-8554 GCA_036262895.1 Xanthobacteraceae bacterium | reverse complement strand
ACCTTATTGCTCAGCTTCTTTGGAAAGACGAAGCGCTGAATATCTTGGAAGAACGGGGGCTAGCCAAAGGGTGGAGAGCCAAGCGCATCAAATTTATCCATCAACGACTATCATTAGAGTTGCCACTGAACGAGTTGAAAGATTGCGTCCGCGTCGCACTTAAGGCGCGTTCTCGCAGAGGCTGGCTAAGGCAAGTTGATTCGCGTCAACTCGATATGACGGTTCAGCCCAATCCGGACCCAATGCTCTAGGCTGCTAGGATCTTCTACTTGGGCTGCGATGGCATCGATTCTGGCATCAGCCCAACATGAAATTGGATTCCTAGCCGCATATCCTCGAATGCTCTGAGCATGACCAATCAATTGCTGATCCATGTCAACGCCTCCCAAGCCGGTCGTGCCGACGCCACGGCAAATAAGGAACTCGTCATTCAAAGTATATCTAACGTTGATTGGATAACCCCAGGCGATTCCAGATGGAGGCGGAGCAACTGACACAGTCGCGTAATCCCCAAAATCAAGAGCATAAGATAATCCGGTTCCAGCGAGGTGTTGCCACAAATGCCATTCAGTTCTGCGGATAATGTGCAGTCCCGCTAGAAATCCAGAGAAGTTTTCTGGCATCGAAGTACCAACACTTGTAACAGTCCGCCATTTATCCCCTGCATGGAGATTTCTAAATGCATGATCAAGCGACGCACCGAGAGCCGCTACGGTTGCGACGTTGTCACGGAAATCAACAAATAGATCAGTAGAAATTATTGGGAATGGCCAGTTCGCGATCCATTGGTTCGCGGACGACATACCTTGAAGGTCAACTCTTAACCCGACGCCGCGTTGGTCACGCTGAACAACAGTGGCAACTGCTTGCTGATACTGCCCTGTTGCACTCCCGTGGGTTACTGGAATGAGTTGAAGGCCCAAAGCCACACATGCACTTGCGACGTCTACGAGAGGATGATGACCTTGCTGTGCGTTCGGAACAGCTGTCGCATCAAGGTAAAATGGTAAAGTACCCCAGTCGTTGGCAATTTCCTGCGCCAATGCTTTAGCGGGAGTAATGGCTGGATTGGCCTTAGTGGGCTTTTTGCCACGAAATTGCTCCGGCGCAATAACAATCAAAGGTGCGAAGCGCGCTTTAGTTGCAGGGGCTACATATCGGAGACCAAAACGCTCGCCACGCTTCCAACGGATTACAGGTACATATCTAGCCATTTGCACCTCCCGCAAGTTGCGTATCGTATAGCTTGCACAACCAATGGGAGTCTATGGGTAATTATTACAACAAAATGGATCGCTTCGGCTGATCCTAGACTTGCGCTGGAAGACCCGAGAGGGATGGCCCCTTTCTGTATCAGCGGGCGTTTTCGCCGTGCCAACAATTAAAGGAGCCGTTCAAAGCACATGCAAGCCAAGGCAGTTCGGGCCGGTCAGAACCAGCCGGTGATCGTCTGGTTCCGGGACGATCTTCGGCTCGGCGACAACCCTGCCCTCGATGCCGCTATCCGGTCAGGGCAACCCGTTGTCTGCGCCTACGTCCTCGATGAGGAAAGCCCCGAGATCAGGAAGCTTGGCGGCGCAGCGCGCTGGTGGCTTTCACGGTCGCTTGCGGCGCTCGACGAGGCCCTGCGCAGCCGGGGCGCGCGCCTTGTGCTGCGGCGGGGTGCTGCGCTTGATGTCGTATCAGGCCTCGCGGCTGAAATCGGCGCGAGCACCGTGTTTCATAACCGTCGCTATGACCGGTCCGGAATAGCCATCGACAATGCCCTGGCCGCGAAGTTGGAGGCGGCCGGCATTTCCGTCGAAACCTTCCAAGCCTCCCTGTTGTTCGAGCCGGGCAATATTCAAAGCAAGGCCGGCGGGCCCATGCGCGTCTTCACCCCGTTCTGGCGGGCGGCGCGGTCATGTCCCGAACCGCGCCCGCCACTTGATGTACCTAAGCGCATCAATGGAATGGCAACAGTGGCGAGCGAGCACCTCTCAGAGTGGGCACTTGAGCCGACCGCGCCTGACTGGGCGACAGGCCTGCGCCAGGCTTGGCAGCCGGGAGAAGAAGGAGCCCACGCCAGACTCGCCGAATTCGTCGATGCGCGGCTTTCCGGCTATGCCATGAGCCGCGATCGCCCCGACCGGGAGCAAACGTCGCGTCTGTCACCTCATCTGCGATTTGGAGAGGTCAGCCCATTTCAGCTCTGGCATGCGACGCGCCACGCGCTCGAAGCGCCGCGCGACAAACGCGTGAGCTCAATTGATCTGGAAAAATTTCTGTCTGAGATTGGCTGGCGAGAGTTTTCCTATCATCTGCTCCACCAATGCCCGGACCTCGCAACCCAAAACTTCCAATCGCGGTTTGACGAATTTCCCTGGCGAACCGACGAGACGGCCTTGCGGGCATGGCAAGCGGGAAAGACCGGATACCCCATCGTTGATGCCGGCATGCGACAGCTCTGGCAAACCGGATGGATGCACAACCGCGTCCGCATGATTGTCGGCTCGTTTCTCATCAAACATCTGCTGATCGATTGGCGTCGCGGTGAAGAATGGTTCTGGGACACGCTGGTTGATGCCGATCCCGCAAACAATGCTGCGAGCTGGCAGTGGGTTGCGGGATCCGGAGCCGATGCCGCTCCCTATTTCCGCATTTTCAATCCGATCTTGCAGGGTGAAAAGTTCGATCCGGAAGGCGACTATGTCAGACGCTATGTGCCCGAGTTGGCCGGGCTTTCCAGCGACCTCATCCACAAACCGTGGCAAGCCCCACCAATCATGCTCGCCACGGCGGGCATCGAACTCGGCATGAACTATCCCTGCCCGATCGTCGATCATGCGGCTGCGCGCCGGCGCGCGCTTGATGCCTTCGCTCGCATGACGCGCTCGGGCTAATGGACCGCGGTCTCGTCGATCACAGTCTCGTCGATCACAGTCTTGCCGATCACACCCCCCTCCATTAGGTTGACCCACCCCCTCACACTCGAGTTTTCAGGTATGCAGATCCGCAACGGTATCGTTGAAGCCATCGGCAACACGCCACTCATTAAGCTCAAGCAAGCGTCGGAACTGACGGGGTGCACCATTCTCGGCAAAGCCGAGTTCATGAACCCGGGCCAGTCGGTGAAGGACCGGGCGGCGCTGTTCATCATCGAGGATGCGGTCGAGCGAGGCCTGCTCAAGCCGGGCGGCAAGATTGTCGAAGGCACTGCCGGCAATACGGGTATCGGCCTTGCGCTCGTTGCCAACGCACTCGGCTACCGAACCGTGATCGTGATCCCGGAAACGCAAAGCCAGGAAAAGAAAGACACGCTCAGGCTTGTCGGCGCCGAGCTGATTGAAGTGCCTGCGGTCGCCTATGCCAATCCGAACAATTACGTGAAGGTTTCGGGAAGGCTTGCCGAGCAACTCGCCAAGGCGGAACCGAGCGGTGCGATCTGGGCCAATCAATTCGATAACATCGCCAATCGCGAGGGGCATGTGCGCACCACAGGCCCGGAAATCTGGAACCAGACCGATGGCAAGGTCGACGGGTTCATTTGCGCTGTCGGCACCGGCGGCACGCTTGCCGGAATCGGCATGGCGCTCAAGGCACGCAATCCCAAAGTTCGCATTGGCCTTGCCGATCCGATGGGAGCAGCACTCTATAATTTCTATACGGCGGGGGCCCTCAAGGCTGAGGGATCATCAATCACTGAAGGGATCGGTCAGGGCCGCATTACGGCAAATCTTGAAGGTGCGCCGATCGATGTTGCCTATCAAATCCCTGATGCCGAAGCAGTGCAGATTGTATTCGATCTGCTCCAACATGAAGGGCTCTGCCTCGGCGGATCATCCGGCATCAATGTTGCGGGTGCGATCCGTCTCGCAAAGGAAATGGGCCCGGGCCACACCATCGTGACCGTGCTTGCCGATTACGGCACGCGCTATCAGTCGAAGCTGTTCAATCCGGAATTTCTGCGTTCCAAAGGGTTGCCGGTTCCGGTGTGGCTTGAGCAGCGACCCACGACCAAGATTCCCTTTGAATGAACTCTGGCGGTTCTATTGCAATGACAACCGAATGTTTGTTCCGCGAAGATGCTTATCTGAAGGATTGTACGGCAAAGGTGGTGCAAATCACCGAGCAAGGCGGCATTGTGCTCGATCGCACTGTCGCCTACGCCAATTCCGGCGGGCAGCCCGGCGATATCGGCACGATGAGTTGGGGTTCGGCTGAGACGCTTTCACTTTCGACCGCGGTTTACACCGACCCGGCGAAAACCGTCATTGCCCACGTTCCTGCATCAGGAAATGATACACGGCCATCTGTCGGCGAAACCATCGCATTAAAGATCGATTGGGAATTGCGCTATCGCCGCATGCGCATGCACACGGCGCTTCATTTGTTGTCAGCCGTCCTGCCCTATCCTGTCACCGGCGGATCGATTGGCGAGAATGAGAGCCGGCTTGATTTCGACATTCCTGATGCGGGCATCGATAAGGACGAGGTCACGGCAAAGCTGATGGCAATGATCAATGCCGATGCAGCTGTGACAACGCGCTGGATCAGCGATGCAGAGCTTGAAGCCAATCCGGGCCTTATTAAAACCATGTCGGTGAAGCCGCCGATGGGAACCGGTCGCGTGCGCCTTGTAGAGATCGAAGGGCTTGATTTGCAGCCTTGCGGCGGAACGCACGTCCGCCGCACGTCAGAAATCGGCGCGGTGCGCGTCACGCAAATCGAGAAAAAAGGCAAACAAAACCGCCGCGTGCGCGTTGCATGGGGTTAGTTCTCCTCATCCTGAGGAGGCCGCCCGCAGGCGGCCGTCTCGAAGGATGAGGGCCATGGAATTATTCGCGCTAAGATGGGGGCCTCATGGTTCGAGGCGCCCGCTTTCAGCGGGCTCCTCACCACGAGGGACAATCACCCAACTTCCGCTCATCGCAATGTTGGCAATACTCTAAAATTTGAAGGCATGAACATGAATGCTGCCACATCACCTTCAGCGACCAGCCGGTTCGTCTCAACAGAGTGGCTCGCCGCACATCTCAACGATCCCGAAGTCACGATCGTTGACGGTTCGTATTATCTGCCCGCTATGAAGCGCGATGCGGAAGCTGAATATCTCGCGGCGCACATACCCGGCGCCGTTCGATTTGACGTCGATGCCATTGCCGATCACTCGACCGACTTGCCACATATGCTGCCTTCGCCTGATGCATTCGCAAAAGCTGTTGGCGCGCTCGGCATTGGCAATACCGATACCATCGTTGTTTATGACGGCGTGGGTTTGTTCGGCGCGGCCCGCGTCTGGTGGACCTTTCATGTCTTCTGCGTGGCTCGCGTTTATGTGCTTGATGGCGGCATGCCGAAATGGACGGCCGAAGGCCGACCGACGCAAAGCGGGGCGGCTCAGCGATCGCCGCGAACGTTTACGCCACGGTTCAATCCGAGTGCGGTTGCCGCGTCCTCCGATGTGAGACATGCGTTGCAGCAAGGCACGGCACAAGTTGTCGATGCCCGGCCGGCGGATCGCTTTCGAGGCGAAGCGCCGGAGCCGCGCCCCGGCCTGCGATCCGGCCATATGCCAGGATCGTTGAATGTGCCTTCCACGACAGTGGTTGAGAATGGGCGGCTAGTCGGCACTGACCGGATTGCAGCGGCGTTTGCCGCAGGCGGCGTCGATCTCACAAAACCGGTTGTGACAAGCTGCGGTTCCGGCGTGACCGCGGCCATCCTGTGGCTTGCACTCGATGCGCTCGGAAAACCGCCCGTCGCCCTTTACGACGGCTCCTGGTCCGAGTGGGGCGCACGCAATGATTTGCCGGTTGTGACCGGGGCTTCTTAGCCGAAATAGCAGAAGCTCTCGCTCTTGATAGTTTGAGCGCTAATGCAAAATCTGGCTGAGGAATAGCTTGGTGCGCTCGTGCTGCGGGTGAGCAAAGAACTCATTCGGCTCGTTCGCCTCGACGATCTGGCCCGCATCCATGAAGATCACCCGATTTGCAACCTGCCGGGCAAAGCCCATTTCATGCGTGACGCAAATCATGGTCATGCCTTCGACGGCCAGTTGAACCATGGTATCGAGCACTTCCTTCACCATCTCAGGATCGAGCGCTGATGTAGGTTCATCAAACAGCATGATTTTGGGGTTCATGCAGAGCGCGCGTGCAATCGCGACCCGCTGCTGCTGACCGCCGGAAAGCTGGCCCGGATATTTGTGGGCCTGTTCCGGAATTTTGACGCGCTTCAAATAGTGCATCGCGATTTCTTCGGCATCCTTCTTCGGCATCTTGCGCGCCCAGATCGGAGCCAGCGTGCAATTTTCCAGAATGGTCAGATGCGGAAACAGATTGAAATGCTGGAACACCATGCCGACATCCCTGCGGATTTCATCGATGCGCTTGATGTCGTTTGTCAGTTCCACGCCATCAACAATAATCTGCCCCTGCTGGTGTTCTTCAAGCCGATTGATGCAGCGGATCATTGTGGACTTGCCCGACCCGGAGGGCCCGCAAATGACAATCCGCTCGCCACGCGCGACGTTCAAGTTGATGTCGCGCAGCACATGGAAATCGCCATACCATTTGTGCACGCCGGCCATTTGGATTGCCGTGGCGTTTTGGGTGGTCTGCATTTTTCGCGCCGATTTCACTGCGTCAGCTTTCGGCGGCGTTGCAATCGCTTCCGTCATTTTTTCCTCCGCGCTCAACGCCTGTCGCTTCTGGCAAGCCGCGCTTCGACGTTCTTGGAATACCGGGACATACAGTAGCAAAAAACGAAATAGAAAATTGCGGCAAACACATAGCCCGTTGTGCTGACCGTCGGCGCCCCCCATTTCGGATCGATACGCGAGATTTCGATGGTCCGCAAAAAGTCGAATAAGCCGACAATGAAAACCAGCGTCGTATCCTTAAAGAGCGCAATCAACGAATTGACGATATTCGGGATGGTGATCCGAAGCGCTTGCGGCAACGTGACCAACCCCGTCATCTGCCAATAGCCGAGCCCCACGGCCATGGCCCCCTCGTATTGGCCTCGCGGAATGGCCTGGAGCCCTGCCCGCACGACTTCGGCCATGTAGGCCGACGAGAACATGGCGACGCCGATGAGCGCGCGCAGCAATTTATCGGGAGACCAATAGTCAGGCACAAACAGCGGCAGCATCACGCTTGCCATGAACAGCACCGTGACCAGCGGAACCCCGCGCACGAATTCGATGAAGATGACCGAGAACAGCTTCACGGCCGGCATGCGCGAACGGCGCCCGAGCGCCAGCAATATGCCGATCGGTAGTGAAGCTATCATTCCTACCGAAGCGACCACGATGGTCACCAGCAGTCCACCCCACAAGTTGGTGGTTACCGTAGAAAGGCCGATTGCAGGCCACCCGCTCAGCAGAATGAACGAGACAATCGGCATCACCAGGAAGAAATAAATCGCACCTAAATCACGGCGTGGCGCACGCAACCAAGCCAGCCAAAAAGTGCCGAAGGCCAGCATCGCGAAAAAGATGTCGACGCGCCAACGCTCGGTGAGCGGATACGACCCGTAAATGAAGTAGGCAAAGCGCTCGCGCACGAACGGCCAACATGCGCCAACCTCCGGCCGTGTCGCCGAGACGAGACATGCCTCTCGATCCTCACCGCTCCAAACGGCGTCGATAAATATGAACTTTGCGAGGGGTGGAACAGCCCAAAGAAACAGCAGCAATATCGACAGCGTCATTGCCGCATTGAAGGGTGTGGAGAGAAGATTGGCGCGCAGCCAACCGAGGACGCCTGTCATCGCTGCCGGCGGGGGCAAGGCCTCGATCGATAATTTGCTGACGTAGGCGATGCGATGATCAGGGCTGGTTACGGTCATGAAAGCACCTCACCGCTCAACCAGCGCCATGCGGCGGTTATATAGGTTCATGCCGAACGACATTGTGAGACTGATAAAGAGATAAACAGCCATTGTAATCGAAACGACTTCGACCGCCTGCCCGGTCTGATTAAGCACCGTGCCCGCAAAAATCTGGACCAGATCGGGGTAGCCAATGGCCACAGCCAGCGTCGAATTTTTGGTCAGGTTAAGATACTGGCTCGTCAGCGGCGGGATGATGACGCGCATGGCTTGCGGCACGATAATAAGCCGCAACGCAAGATTCGGCCGCAGCCCCAACGAATAAGCGGCCTCCGTCTGTCCATGCGATACCGACAAGATGCCGGCGCGGACGACCTCTGCGATAAAAGCCGCCGTGTAGGTCACGAGGCCAAACAGCAATGCCGCAAATTCGGGAAGGAATTCCAGTCCACCCCGAATATTGAAGCGCCCCTTCTCCGGGTATTCGAGCTCAATGGGTTGCCCCGCGAGGAAATAGACGAGCAGCGGCAAACCAACGACGAGGCAAAGCGAAACCCAGAGCACGGGCGCCTGCTCGCCTGTCGCCGCCTGTCGATTTTGCGCCCACTTGCGAAAGATGATGGCGCCGGCAATTCCAACTATTGCAGAGATCAGAACGAGCGTGAAATTCGGCTGAAAAATGGGTGCGGGACCAAAAAGACCGCGGTTATTCAGGAAGATGCTGTCCGAAATCGACAGG
>DATAIA010000443.1:0-4360 GCA_036262895.1 Xanthobacteraceae bacterium | reverse complement strand
ACCGGCACCCGGCGCTGACTGCGCGTGCGATCGATCGCAGCAGTTTCTTCGCCGACATCGCCGATCAGCGCGGCAAGTCCGCGACCTAATCGCGATCGCGCGGCTTCTTCCGCCATCATCCCCTCCCTTGACCCTGTACTCAGACTCTCCGCAAAAAACTTAGGCCGCGCGCAATGACTTCTCACGTTGGATGATCTCTGAAGCGAGCCGCAGGTAAGCCTGGCTACCGACGCATTTGAGATCATAGAGCAGCACCGGCTTGCCGTAAGATGGCGCTTCCGATACGCGCACATTGCGCGGGATCACCGTGTCGAAAACCTTCTCGCCCATAAACTGCCGCACATCGGCAACGACCTGGCCGGCGAGATTATTGCGCGCATCAAACATCGTCAGAACGATGCCGTAGATCGACAATTCCGGATTAAGCGTCGTTCTGACCTGCTCCACTGTTTTGAGCAATTGCGACAAACCTTCGAGCGCAAAGAACTCGCATTGTAGCGGCACCAAAATCGAATGGGCTGCCGCCATCGCATTCACAGTGACGAGATTGAGCGAGGGAGGGCAATCGACGAGGACATAGGTGTACTCGGTTCCGCTTTCCCTGCCGTCGTTGAGCTTCGCCAACGCATTTCGCAGCCGGAATGCGCGGTCGCGCTGCTGAGCGATTTCAAGCTCCAACCCGGACAGGTCGAGCGTTGATGGCGCGATGTCGAGCCGGGGCACTGCGGTTTCGAGAATTGCTTCGTCGAGACTGACCTGGCCGACCAGGACATCGTAAATCGAGTGATGCCGGCTCTTGCGGTCAATGCCGAGGCCGGTCGACGCATTTCCTTGGGGGTCAAGGTCAACAACCAGGACACGCTCGCCGATCGCGGCAAGCGCAGTCCCAAGATTGATGGCTGTCGTGGTTTTCCCGACGCCACCCTTTTGATTAGCCAAAGCCAGCACGCGGGGGCGCGGACTATTCAATTTTGTAAATCTTGGGGTGGCGGAATCTGCGCTCGCAACATCGTCCATGACGGGATCCATTTCGTTACGACTACGAATCGATCTGAAGGTGGTTAACGTTGCCCCTTCGCTCAGTAACCCTAATTGCCCTACAGATGCCGCGTCGCCCGCCTTACGACGACGATGCGGCCGTTCTGATCTGTCTTGCTGGGTACAAGCGAGGCTTCGATGTTCCAATATTTAGAAGCCTCGGTCAATTCGGCCTCTACATCTTGCCCCTTCGGGAATACGGCTTGTGCACCTCTTTTTAGCAGCGGCTCGGCGTAGGTAAAAAGCTGGGATAAAGGAGCAAGAGCGCGGGCGACCACGACATCAACCGGCGCGGAGGATGCGCCGACGATTGCTTCGATACGACCGTGATGGACCTCCGCAGGAAGCGCTAGTGCCCGGGCTGCCTCCCGAAGAAAACCTGCCTTCTTACCATTGCTCTCGACGAGATGAATCTTGGCGCCTGGAATGTCCGCAGCCACACAAGCAATGACCAGCCCTGGGAAACCGCCACCTGATCCAAGGTCCATCCATTGGCGGGCCTCCGGAAGCAGCGGCAGCAGCTGAAGAGAATCCGCCACATGCCGCATCCAGATATGCGGAATGGTCGATGGCGCAATGAGATTGGTCGTGCGCTGCCACTTCAAGACAAGCTCGACCAGCCGATCAAGGCGAGCCTCCGTTTCACGTGAAACGGGATTCATCGCAAGAGCGATTGAGCGTTCATCCGATGGGGCGCTAACGGGCATCTGGCTCGCAGGAAAAAGAGGCGCGAGCGAACGATCTTTGGGTGATTCTCGTTGCGAGTCGAGACCTCAATCGCCTGAAGTTACTCGCTTCAACCGGCTTCCGCGGCGAATACGAGCCGCGAGCAGGGTCAATGCCGCTGGCGTCACCCCATCAATCCGGCTCGCCTGCCCAATGGTACGGGGGCGAATCGAATTCAATTTCTGGCGCACCTCGTTCGATAATCCACCCAACTCCGCGTAATCGAGGTCGACTGGCAATTCGAGGCTCTCGTCACGGCGGAATGAGGCGACATCCGATGCCTGGCGTTCCAGATAGACCGCGTATTTCGCATCGATTTCCAATTGCTGGGCAACACTGTCGGTAAGTGCGGCAAATTGCGGCCAGAGCCGTGTGATATCCGCCATGCCCACACTGGGATAGGACAGGAGCTCGAACGCCGTGCGCCGCTGGCCGTCTTTCTTTAATGGCAACCCCTGTTTGACTGCCTCATTTGGGGTGATCGAGAGAGCCTGTGCCATGGCACGGGCTTCATCAAGCGCAGCCGCTTTTTTTGCGAAATGCTCTGCACGGGCCGGACCGACGCAGCCCGCCGCAATTCCCTTCGCCGTCAACCGCTGGTCGGCATTATCGGCGCGCAATGTCAGACGATATTCAGCCCGCGACGTGAACATGCGGTAGGGCTCGGAGACGCCCCTGGTGATGAGATCATCAATCATCACCCCGATATAGGCCTCGGCCCGATCGAACAGGATTTCCCCCGCGTTGCCTGCACGAGCTGCCGCATTCAGGCCTGCCACCAGGCCCTGGGCAGCAGCTTCTTCATAGCCCGTTGTCCCATTGATCTGACCGGCCAAAAACAATCCAGGAAGCCGCTTCGTCTCGAGCGTCGGCTTAAGCTCCCGGGCATCGATATGATCGTATTCGATGGCATATCCGGGCCGGATCATCCGCACCTTTTCAAGGCCCGGAATGGTTGCCACCAACGCCAATTGGACCGCCTCCGGCAGCGACGTAGAGATCCCATTGGGATAGACCGTCGCGACGTCGAGACCTTCCGGCTCAAGGAAGATCTGATGGCCATCCCGCTCGCCAAATCGGACGATCTTGTCCTCGACCGAGGGGCAGTAGCGCGGTCCACGGCTTTGAATTTGCCCCGAGTACATTGGCGAGAGATGAACATTGGCTCGAATGACATCGTGCGTCGCCACGGTGGTCCGGGTAATACCGCAACAGATCTGCGGATTTTCAATCCGCGTGGTGAGCGCCGAGAACGGCTCTGGCGGGGTATCGCCAGGCTGCATTTCGAGGCTTTTCCAGTCGATGGTCTCGCCATCGAGCCGGGGCGGCGTTCCGGTCTTCAGCCGGCCGAGCGTAAACCCCAGCCGCTCCAACGTGTGCGACAGCCCGAGCGCTGGCGCCTCATCAACCCGCCCAGCCGGAATTTGCTGCGGTCCAATATGGATAAGTCCGCGTAAAAAAGTCCCCGTCGTAAGGACCACCGCTCCAGCGCGAAGAATACGCCCGTCCCCAAGGCGCACGCCTTGGATGACGCCATCGACAACAACAATATCGTCCACCTCGCCTTCTACGACGGACAGACCGCTGGTTTCGGCAATCGCACGCTGCATGGCAGCCGCATAGAGCTTGCGGTCGGCCTGGGCCCGGGGGCCGCGCACGGCTGGCCCTTTTCGGCGATTGAGCACCCGGAATTGGATACCGCCCTGGTCGGCGACCCGCCCCATTAACCCGTCGAGGGCATCAATTTCCCGGACCAAGTGGCCCTTGCCGAGCCCCCCGATCGCCGGATTGCACGACATTGCCCCCACCGTGGTAAACTGATGGGTAACGAGAGCGGTCTGTGCGCCCATGCGAGCGGATGCCGCCGCGGCTTCACAACCAGCATGGCCACCCCCCACAACAATGACGTCGAACTGATTTTCCATTGCGTTTTCTATTTAAATCATAGGTTTTCTAACGAACCATCCCATCCCGGTCAAAGCGCATTTCCCGAGCCAGTTTCTGCAGATCATAACGCATACGAATCGAATCTGATGTTCTGTTTCACGTGAAACATCGTTACCGATTTGTCCACCCGTTCGCTCACCTGCTCGTTCACTTGTTCGCTTATTTGCCGATACAGAAGTCCCGGAAGACCACGTCGAGAATGTCCTCGACGTCGACCCGCCCAGTCAGACGTCCAAGCGCCCGGGCAGCAAGCCGCAGCTCCTCTGCGACAAGCTCCTCCTGCCCTGTTCCTGCTTCCTCTATGGCACGATCAAGTGCAGCCACCGTCTGCGACAACGCGATGCGATGACGCTCCCGCGTGACAAGCGCCGGCTCCACATCGTGAAGAGACGATCGGGCTTGCTCGGTCAGCGCGGCCAGAAGCCGCTCCAATCCGGCGCCGGTTTTCGCCGATACTGTAAAGCAGCGCTGAACTGGTGACCCCAAATCAGGCTCACCCGCTCGATACTTCCCACCATCCACCAGGTCGCACTTGTTCTCGATAAGCCAAAATGTCATCGCTTTCCTGGCAGGGCTATCAGCATCCCGGCTTAAGCCTTCGGGTCGATTCTCCGGATCAGCTACCCACAGAACCAAATCAGCATCGGCC
>DATAIA010000442.1:0-6412 GCA_036262895.1 Xanthobacteraceae bacterium | reverse complement strand
TCACCCTTTACTTCTGCATCGCCTATCTCCTTCTTGCCCTGGTAATGACGATGGCGGGCAAGTTTCCGGATTTCGGGAATTTGTTCCCGCATTGGCTTTATTCAACGTTCAACCCGAACGACAAGACCAATCTGGCCCCGTACCGTTTTGTACACTTCGTCGTAATCGTGATCCTGGTGATACGTTTCGTGCCAAAGGAATGGGAAGGCCTGCAATGGCGGATGTTTGACCCCCTCATTGTTTGCGGTCAGCAATCGCTCGCAGTGTTTTGCGTCGGCGTCTTCCTCTCGTTCGTCGGTCATTTCGAACTGATGATGAGCTCTGGGTCGCTGTTTGCGCAGATTTTTGTGAGCGTGACCGGCATCGCGATCATGACCATCGTCGCCTACTACATTTCGTGGTCGAAGCGACAGGATAAGCCGGTCGCCAAACCGGTCCCCAAGCCGGCGGCCGCGTCCAACGCCGGCTGATCTGGCACGAGTTGGGCTAGTCGTTCGGTAGTTAGCGGCGAGGCTTATTCACCAACCTGCCTCTGGATGAAATCCCGCTCCATGAGGTGGACCAGCTCACTTCTGCATCGGAGTCGGTTGCACTGGTATCCTGCGCCCGCTTTCCCTCCAGTGCGAAAATCGCGCCTTGCGGATCTATGCACCGGACGATCCATTCCCCTCCGGGCACTTCAATCGGGCCTTCAAAAATCTTGCCGCCAGCGCCTGTCACGCGCTCCAGCGCGGCATCGAGATCACCAACGTTAAAGTAGTAAAGCCAATATGGAACACGCTCGGCGGGACGTTTGGTGAATATGCCCCCAATCGTCTGGCCGGCAGTCGAAAACAATTGGTAGGTATCCGTTGGACCAAGTTCAGTGTCCGCATTCTGCCAACCGAACAGCTCGCGATAAAACGCAAAGGCCTTGGCCCAATCGCCGGCAAGCAATTCGTGCCAGCCCACCTGTCCAGCTCCGTCCAATTCGGCGGGCTGCTGGCCAGGCTGTAGCCGATCGATCAATCCAAACATTGCACTCTGCGGGTCAGCTACGACTGCAATGCGGCCGATGTTGCTATTCGTTGGCCCGACGTAGATGGCCCCACCCAGACGTTTGATACGGTCTGCGGTGGCATCCACATCGGTGACGATGTAGCCCATCCACCTTGGCGTCGCGCCCATTCTCCGGGCTTCCTCCGGCAGCTCCATCAGTCCGCCTAATGGCGTCCGCTCGGCTCTCAAGAACGTGTAGGTCAGATCTGCGATCGAGGCGTCCTCGGCCTGCCAGCCCACGACTTGAGCATAGAATGTTCGCGCGGCCGCCACATCTGTGGTTATCAGCTCGTACCAAGCGAAACGTCCGTGCTCAGCGACCATTCTGATTTGTCCGCCTGAACCAGTTGTCGATCCGGGAGCAACAGCCGAAACTTTCAAATCAGCCCTCTCATTCATCAACATGAACTTAAGCGGTGCGATCACGTCCAGTCAGCAACCAGCCTTGCAGGGTGCCGGGCTGGAGCGTAGGATTGAGGAGCTGAACTCTACACGAAATTGCAAAGTATGGAGGAAGCGACCATGGCACGAGTGAAGCAAGCGTCGAAGCGCGTTACCAAAGCCGCACCGGTTTTGGGCGCCGCGGGATTAACTTTCTCCTTGGCGGGCGGCGCGTCGGCTGCGGTTGCGCCGGCTCAAGATCAGCCAACAGCGCCAAATCTCGCGCCGGGTCACCAGATCACCCTCGGTGAAGAGGAAATCTCCGACGTCAGTCTGGCCACGTTTTACGTCTTCGACAAGGAGGACAGCGGAGCCGCGCGGAACGGCGTCCAGGTAGCGCGCGCCTGCGGTGGCTGCCGGGGATGCAGAGGTTGCCGTGGCTGCAGAGGTTGCAGGGGCTGCGGGTGCGGAGGTGGCTGCGGAGGCTGCTGCCTCTCGTGGGGAGCTTGCCGCTGGTGCTAGAGCGGACCGATTTCTCAATACACTGATGACAAACTCATTCTGGCCGGGTCCGATGAAATCGACCCGGCCGATGCATGTCCTGTTTGGCCACCAAGCGCCTGCCATGGTCTCATCGGTGATCGTGGAGCGATCGATGTGCAGCGTTGAAGCGTCCCCGAACTGGAGATCCCATTCCTTCGCGGATGCGCCACGCCGAGCGCTGCGTCAGCTGCACGCGCTAACACCATGAAGCGCGGGACCAACACCTCAGGGCGCATGGCCGGCAACTACACTCCGCGCTTTGCGCCGAATTTCACAGTCTATTTATTACCGCCCGACGTCGTATGTCTCTACTCCGAAGACCGGAAGTTCTTTCTTCACGGCGAGCTTTATTGCGCGCTCGCCTCTGCCATAGCCGAGGGCGGACGAAGTTTTCGACAACTTGTTGGCGACCTCCAATCGCGGTTTCCGTCGGACAAGATCGAGGAAGCCTTCAATCGGCTGCTTGAGCGCCGCTACATAGTTCCAGCTTCACCCTCCTCGGCTAACGCCGTTGCAGGATATTGGGCGAGTCTCGGGATGCCGCCCGAGATGGCGCAGCAAAACTTGCGGAATTGCCGGGTTCGCATCCAGTCGCTCGGGGTGCAGGGCGAAACCGAACTCGGCAACGCACTCCGCGAGCTTGGCGTTCGCGTCGTAAGTCGCGCTCCCGATCTGACGATCACCATGGTGAGTGATTATCTCGATCGGCGCTTGGGCGAGTTGAATCGACAACGTGTGTCGGACCGCTCGCTCTGGCTACTCGTTCAGCCGTCTGGAGCGTTTCCGCTGGTGGGCCCTGTTTTCATCCCCGGAGAAAGCGCCTGTTGGACTTGCCTGTTCGACCGCATGATAAGAAACCGGGAGGTCAAGGGCTTTCTCGACCGCGAAACGGAAGGTCCGCTCGCGGCGTCTCCGCTCGTGAACAACACAGTCGGACAAAGCGCGATCCAGCTTGCTGCTCTTGAGATCGCCAAAGCGATTGCCACCGATTTCCGTACCGAGTTGCGCAATCACATCGTCAGCCTCGACCTGTTAGGCTCGACCATCGCCAAACATTTCGTGACCGCTCGCCCGCAATGCCCGACTTGCGGCCGCAAGAAACTGCTGGACCCGCGCCGATCACCGGAGCCCATTGAGCTCGGAGCCGGCGACAAACTGTTCATGACCAGTGGTGGATACCGCACCGTCTCCTCGCGGAGCACGGTCGCGCGTTTTCGCAAGCATGTGAGTCCCCTCACCGGCGTGGTCACCCGGCTCGAGCGGATCGAAGCCGATCTGCCGATGAATACCAATTACTTTGCGGCTCATAACTTTTCAGCGCCAGCCCAAAACGTCGATCAACTCAGGGCGGGCCTGACTGGCGGCAGCTTCGGCAAGGGCAGTACAGCCGAACAAGGTGAGGCCAGCGCGTTGATGGAAGCTATCGAGCGCTATTCGGGAATTTTCCAGAACGATGAGATCAGGAGGATGCGTCGCTTCACGGATTTCGCTCCGGGCGAAGCCATTCGTCCCAACGACATCCTGCTATTCAGCGACGCCCAATCGCAATCGTCTTTGAACCAGCAGACGGAGAACGAGGCCGATCACACACAAATGGCCCCGCCGGCTTTTGATCAGTCCGCGAGGATCGAGTGGTCGCCCGTCTGGTCGCTGCGGGACAACGCCTTCAAATACGTTCCGACCAGTCTTCTGTATTTTTTCTATAGCGGCCCTGCCGCCTTCCACGCGGATTCCAATGGCTGCGCCGCCGGTAATACGCTTGAGGAAGCAATCGTTCAGGGATTTCTTGAGCTAGCCGAACGGGATTCTTACGCCATCTGGTGGTACAACCGCTTGCGGCGGCCGGAAGTGGACCTGAGCCAATTCGACGACTCCTACGTTCGCGATCTCCAGGCGCAGCTTGCCGATTCCGGACGCCGGCTATGGGTGCTCGATGTGACCAACGATCTCGGCATTCCCTCATTCGTTGCGATCTTGCACTGGATGCAAAACGGCCGGGAGAATATCGAGTTCGGGTCCGGGGCCCACTTCGATAGCCGGATCGCCTTGCTGCGTGCGTTGACGGAGCTGAACCAGTTTCTGTCCATTGGCCTGATGGGAGGCGGGACTGGCGAAAAGTCGAGCCTCGATGGTACCACTCCGCTGCACCTGCAGGAGTACCCCTTTCTAACCCCGAGTGGGAAGCCGACGAACTATTCCCGCTCCGGCGAGAAGTTCGGACTCCAGGGCAACACTCGCGAACAAGTCGATGCTTGTGTCGAGATCGCCCGGCGAGCCGGTCTCGATTTTCTGGTTCTCAATCAGACGCGGCCGGACGTCGGTGTGCCGGTCGTCAGGGTCATCGCTCCAGGGTTGCGGCATTTCTATCGCCGCTTCGCGCCGGGCCGGCTTTACGACGTTCCAGTGAGGCTGGGGTTATTGGAGCGGCCTCTGCCAGAGGGCGAACTCACGCCGTTTCTACCCCACACCTGAGTATCTGGTTTGCGCCCCCGAAAAAGCCGAGTTTCCTCGACCCCGCCTCCGACTATTTCCGCCAGGCTGATCAAGCAGGTCGCGCTCGAAGCTCACGCCGGCGGAAATATCCTTGCCTGCTTCGATGGTCATGGTGTCCCCTTGGGCCATTTCAGTGAGGAGGTGTGCAGGCGTGCTGACGAGCTTCGCTCAGGTCTGCCACTCGCCTCCTTTGCAGGAACTAGACGAGCCGCCGATCAGGAACTCGAACGATTGGTGCGGCGATTGGCGCAACATGGGCTGTTGGAATACCGCTTTGGCGCCGTCCGCAAAAAAGACGACGTGATCATTGAACCACAAATGGCCATTTATTGGCCGCGAACTCTAAAGCTAAGTCCCGGGGCAACGCTCGTTTTGTCGCGGTTCGCCTACCTGCGGCGGCGTGGCAATGAGATGATTTTGGAATCGCCCCTGGCCGGGGCACTGGTCCGGATTTGCGACCCCAGGATCGCAACCGCCCTCGCCGCTTTGTGCACACCTCAAAAGATCAGCAGATTGAGACGGCAGCGCGGCTTTCCTGGACTAGAGCTGCTCGCATTGCTGGTGGACTGCAGGATTCTTTTAAAAGTTGACCTAGCCAGCGGCGGCGGACTGCGACTGAGCGAAGGTGACGAGAACCTCGCGCTTTGGGATTTTCACGATCTTGCGTTCCATGCGCGCAGCACCGAAGGCCGGCACGCCAATCCATCGGGTGGGCTTTATCCCTATGCGGGCGTAATATCTCCCCCACCCGCGGTGCGTCCGCGCTGGCCCGGGAAAACAATCGACTTGCGCGCGCTTTCGTCAACGCGCTCGGAAACGATTTCGCCGTTCGCCAGGATTTTGAGTGAGCGTCACTCGACGCGTGATTTCGATGACCAGCGACCGATCACGCTGGGTGAGGTTGCGCGGTTTCTCGGTGCCACCGCACGGGTGCGTAGGAAATGGAAGAGCAAGCTGGACCTTACCGAGGATGCTCCTGAGGTCGCCTACGCCGCCCGGCCGTACCCATCGGGAGGCAGTGCGTACGAACTGGAGCTATATCTCGCCGTCGCCAGTTGCGAAGGACTTGCGTCGGGATTCTATCACTATGATGCAGACCGACATGCGCTAGTGCCGATCGCTGCGCGGCAGCACGAACTCAAAACACTGTTTGCGGCGGCCGAATTCGCGATGGATGCGGCCGCCCCGCCCCAGATTCTGATCACGGTCGCCGCCCGCTTTGCACGCGTGTCCTGGAAATACGGCTCGATCGCTTACTCGCTGATATTGAAGGATGTGGGCGCAGTCATCCAGACGATGTACTTGATGGCCACCGATATGGGGTTGGGTGGCTGTGCGATTGGAACCAACAACATCGATTTATTTGCCAACATGACCGGAATTGAATTCCACGTTGAGGGTCCGGTTGGACAGTTCGCGCTGGGTCGCGGCAGGGACGCCGTAGGCGAGTAGCAGTGCGACGCTTAATGGGTCAGCCTGGTTGCCGATAATAGCGAATCAGCCCTCGTAAGCGGTGGCAAGTCCGTCCCGCTCCAATTCCACAGACCAGGATAGAGACTCGTCCGTCGCAAGAAGCGCCATCCAAGCAAGACGTCGATTGCGTCCCCGGTCAGCGGTTGTATTATCCCCGCCTATTACTGTTCGACATTGCTATTCGCGAGAGGGACTTACATGCGCCAATGTAATAATTGGACCTTTTTCTTGGGTCGGCTGGTGCTTGCCATATCCCTGATCGGCGTGTTTGCCGTCTGCACGCCGCTGCGCGCCAGCACCGATGAAGATGCGCTTATTGCCAGGAACCTGGCGGATATGCTCCGTGCCGCTCGCCAGGTAATCTCCAGCAATCAGGGGCGGATCAATGATCCCAACATCGGTGACAAAGGTTTGACCGGTCACGTCGTGCTGGAGCAGGCGATCGAAATATTCAAGAAGACCACCGGAACCGATCCGGCCACCA
>DATAIA010000441.1:0-2339 GCA_036262895.1 Xanthobacteraceae bacterium | reverse complement strand
CGCTCGTGCACTTCAAAGCTCAATGCGGCCGCCAAGGGCGCTAGGAAGAGGTCGGCATGACCAGCTTCGGCCTGGAAACCTACGCCATCCAGAAGCGTCGGTTAGATCCGATGGCGCCGTCGGAGTTCATGCTGGCGTACGACATCACCAGCGATTGGCCCGAGCGTCAAATTGTTTTCAAAAGGCCCAAGCGGATCGGCGGCCCAGTGTGCGTATCCCTGTGTTTTGGGGAGAAGAGTGTTTCTCACGCAATCGCCCGCATCCCTAAGATCATTGCGGTGCTCGTAAAGCACAACGTCATAGACGGCGATCACCGCACTGTCTTGAGGGGCATCAGCGCCAGTTGGTCGAATGCAGTGCAGGGCGTCCGCGTCACCATTGAGCCCGCAGCGGCAGCAAAGGCGGCGGCATGAACGCCCACGAGCTATGGCAAGACCGCACCATTCATAACATTTACATCATGGAGAACTGCGACCTTCTCCAACCCGGTGAGATTTGCATCTCTTGGTACATCGGCGCTGAAGCGACGCCCCATGAAAGAATAATTAGCGGAAACGAAGCAGACGATTTCCTAGAGAGATACCGGGCAGCGCCCGATCAAGAACATAAAGATCTAGTCGCGCTGCATATGATTGGGGAGTTGTCGTGACCAAACAGGTCGAACATTCCCAATATGTCGTGCTTCGGAAGCTGACTGAGATTGGCCAGCCCATGAACTTGCTTGAGATCGGGTTCACGGCGACCCCGTTCGTCATCCGCAATATGGCAGCGAGGGGCATGGTCCGCGTCATGGTGGAAATCACGCCTCGTGGGACCGAGATCATGGAAAAGACAGCGGTTCGCAAGGCCCGCACAGAAACGCAGGAACAGAAGCGCGCCAGGCTCGCCGCCGCCGCGCTTAGGAAGGCCGGCTGATGGCCCGCATCAGAAACATCAAACCAGCTTTCTTCAAGGACTCTGAACTGTACGACGCTGAAAAGGCGACGGGGCTACCCCTGCGGGTTGCTTACGCCGGCCTGTGGACGGTCGCAGACAGAGCGGGTCGGTTTAAGTGGAAGCCCAGGGAAATCAAAACAGACGTTCTGCCATATGACGATGTCGATATGGAGGCCGTACTCGTTGGCCTGGTCAATGCGAAGAAAATATTCCGCTACAAGTCTGGTGGTTTTGAGTACGGGTTTGTCCTGAACTTTGAAAAGCACCAATTCATCAACCGGAACGAGGTAGCGTCCCAACTGCCTGAACCGCCTACGAATATTCCTGAATATTCTGAAATAGTTTCTAACTGTGAGTTACTTGTTGTTCTAGACACAGACACAGACGGATTGACACAGGTTGTTGCGGCTCCGCCGCCAACCAAGCCGCCTCGAAAAGTTACTTCGACCCTTCCCAGCCAATTCCCAGACCGAGCGGCGAAAGACGCAGCGCTTGGCTATTGGGCTGATCGCGACCGCATGGACCTTGTGGTGGACGATGAGGCGGCGGCATTCCGCGCCCATCACCTTCAGCACGGTAATCGGATGGCGGATTGGGGGCAGGCTTGGGTCACTTGGTACTCAAAAGCCATCAAATTCAACAGGAAACCGAGCAATGGACGAGCAAAAGCAACCGCACACGATACATTCATCGCTGCAGGCCTCTCGATCATCGACGGAGGTAAGCCACACGAACAAGGACCAATGGAGGGCGCAGGTGACAACGGCGCTGATGGGCCTGTCCGTGCACTACTACCGCCCTGATTTTACCGAGGGCCAGGCACGGGTTCTGATCCGAGATATGCTTGAGGATTTAGGGGAATTTACCGCCTCGCAGGTCAACAATGCGATCAGGGCATATCGCCAGGATCCGAAGTCCAAATATTTCCCGACCAGCGGCCAATTGCGCGAGTTGGCTTCGGGCGCCCGCCGTGAGGAACGGTTAGCGCGCGATACCAAGCCTGTTCGCTTGGAATTTGGCGATAGCCGGCCGCTTAAGTGGTGGTGCCAGAGCCAGAAGCTCTGGAAGCGTCATTGGCGCGAGGATGAAATCCCCCAGGAACACAAGGCTCAGTATTTCGCCATCAAGGCCAAGAGAGCCAAAGCCGCTTCGGAGGCTGCATGACCCAAGCAAAGGCACAGTCTGCACCCGAGGATGATGTTCAGGGGCCTGCCCGCATATCCGCAGCCTATGTCCAAGACCGTGAAATCTCGCCCGTAGCAGGCTCTCCAAAGGCGTGGAGGCGGCCTGATGGCTTAGCCTTCATGCGAGACCGCAAGCAGATCGCAGGCCACCAGTGGGAGGCCGGAAACCGTCTCCAAGAGGATTACCAGCTATCACAGATGGAGGCTGGTGCACGCTCC
>DATAIA010000440.1:0-1813 GCA_036262895.1 Xanthobacteraceae bacterium | reverse complement strand
CGCTACTACAAGCGCGTCGCATATTGATCTGCTAAGCTCAGCGCAAGCCGCGACACGATCGTGTTCGCGGCTTGCGTCCGTGTAAAGCCAAGCATCAAAGGTAGACCTAGAATGGGGCATTTTCGTTTCGCAGCCGTTGGCGACAATTGCGTGGACCGTTTCCAGCCGCCGATCAACCAGTCGCTGATCGGCGGCAATGCCGTGAACGTCGCAGTACAGCTTGCTCGTCTTGGACACAGTTCCTTTTATTTTGGAGCGGTTGGCAAAGACGTTGATGGTGAGCGCACGACGAGGGCATTGAAAGATAATGGTGTCGAAACGTCGTGTTTGCAGCTGCGTCCAGGCAACACTGCCTATACCAACATCGAGCAAACCGCCTCTGGCGACCGGATCATTGCCTATGAAGATTTCGGCACATGCGCCGGTTACAGGCCGAGCGAGGAGGACATCGCTGTCCTCAAGACCATGGACCACGTGCATCTCGGCTGGCTGGATGACGCCGGTGAATTACGGCGCAGACTTTCGAGCGAAGGTGTGAGCCTGTCCCAAGATATTTCCGTCAACGCTAACCCGGAGAACCTCGGCGTCGCTGGCCTGACCGTGGCCTTTGCCTCGGCTGGCGCACGCGGCGCGCCGGCCGACAGCTTGCTTTCCTATCTGCTTGCGAATGGCGCCGCTTGTGCGGTCGTCACCTGCGGGAGTGACGGTGCGCTGGCGCGTCGCGGAGAGGAATTCGGGGAATCCTCAATCGCGCCGGTCACGGTCGTGGATACGACCGGCGCGGGCGACAGCTTCATCGCTGGATTTCTGGCGGCCTTCGTGGCACAGCAGCCGCTGGTCGCCTGCCTGGAGCAAGGCCGCGACTGCGCGGCCATCACCTGCACCCATGTTGGCGGATTTCCCCAGCAACCGCTGCCGCTATAGCTTCTCCGCAAACAGCGACAACAACAAGAAGGCGGCAGGTCATTCGATCTGCCGCACCTTTCAGGTTCAGTGCAGGATCTGGCTGAGGAAGAGCTTGCTGCGGTCGTTTTGCGGGTTGTCGAAGAACTCGGCAGGCGCTGCCTCCTCCACGATCGCACCGCGGTCCATGAAGATCACTCTGTCGGCGACCTGACGGGCAAAACCCATCTCGTGGGTGACGCAGACCATGGTCATTCCCGTTTCGGCGAGTGACACCATGGTCTCAAGCACTTCCTTGACCATCTCCGGATCAAGCGCCGAGGTCGGCTCGTCGAACAACATGACCTTCGGCTGCATGCAGAGAGCCCGGGCAATGGCGACGCGCTGCTGTTGACCGCCGGAAAGCTGGCCCGGATATTTGCCCGCCTGCTCGGGAATGCGCACACGCTCGAGATAGTGCATGGCGATTTCCGTCGCCTTCCTCTTGTCCATCTTCCGAACCCAGACGGGAGCCAGAATGCAGTTCTCAAGTATCGTGAGGTGCGGGAAGAGGTTGAAGTGTTGGAACACCATCCCGACTTCGCGGCGGATGTCGCCGATATTCCTCTCGTTTTCCGAAAGCTCGGTACCTGCGACGACGATACAGCCTCGCTGATGCACCTCAAGACGATTGATGCAGCGGATCAGCGTCGACTTGCCCGACCCCGAGGGGCCACAGATAACGACGCGCTCACCCTTGCGGATCGTCAGGTTGATCTCGTTCAGAGCGTGGTATTCGCCGTACCATTTGTTGACACCGGTAAGCTCGATTTCAGGCCGCGGATTGAACGTCAAGTCATATTCTCCCTAGACTATTTGAGCACAAGCCAGCCGGAGAAGATGATGATGACACCTCCGACGATTGTGTAAG
>DATAIA010000439.1:0-2217 GCA_036262895.1 Xanthobacteraceae bacterium | reverse complement strand
GAACCACGGATGCTGGTCGGACGTGTGATTGGGAACGAGATCGAGGATCAGCCTCAGGCCGCAGGCGTGCGCGGCCGCGATCAGCGCCTCGCAGTCCGCCATGGTTCCGAAGATCGGATCGATCGCGCAATAGTCGGAAATGTCGTAACCGAAATCGGCCATCGGCGAGGGGAAGACCGGCGACAGCCAGACCGCATCGATCCCGATCTCCCGGAGATAAGGCAGCCGCGCGATGATGCCTCTGAGATCGCCGATGCCATCACCATTGGAGTCCTGAAAGGAGCGGGGATAGACCTGGTAGAAGATGCCGCTCCGCCACCAGAGACCGCCCGTCATTGCCATGCCGACTCCGCCACGCAGCTGGAGACGAAAAGCGCCTCCACTCCCAACTCCCTGGCTTTAGGAACATCCGGGTCGCGCAAAAGTTGCCTGCGTCGTGAGGTCTGAGGAACGTGAAACGCGGAATATGGGGGGCTGGTGGCGGCAGGCAGTGATCTATGAGATCGCGCCGATCTCCTTTCAGGATTCCAATGGCGACGGGAAGGGCGACCTGCGGGGCCTGCTCCAACGTATCGATCATCTCGTGTGGGTGGGCGTCGGCGCAGTTTGGCTGACACCCATCCAGAAAAGTCCGATGCGCGATTTCGGTTACGACATCGCCGACTATTGCGCGATCGATCCCGTCTACGGCACCATGGAGGATTTCGATCGGCTGCTCGAGGCGTTGCATCGCGCGGGCATCCGCCTGATCCTCGATCTCGTGCCGAACCATACGTCCAGCGAACATCCATGGTTTGGCGAGAGCAGCTCATCGCGTTCAAATCCGAAGGCCGATTGGTATCTGTGGTCCCAACCCGCCGACAATGGTGGGCCGCCCAACAACTGGAAGAGTCGGTTCGGCGGCAGTGCGTGGACATGGTGCGAGGCGCGTGAGCAATTCTACTGCCATACTTTCCTGACCGAACAACCCGATCTGAACTGGCGCAACGACGAGGTCCGGCAGGCCTTTGCCGATGTGATGCGCTTCTGGCTCGAGCGCGGTGTCGACGGCTTCCGGGTCGACGCCAGCGCGGTCCTGATCAAGGACGATCTGCTGCGGGACAACCCGCCCAAACCGGACGCCACCGACAAGACGCCGCCGCCGCAGCGGGATACGCCGGTCTTCAACGATGACAGGCCGGAGGCCATGTCCTGCATCGAAATGATGCGTCAGGTCCTCGATGAATATGACCAGCGCATACTGTGCGGCGAAGTTCAGGGCAAGACCGACCGCATCGGTCATTTCTACGGCAGTACGAAGCCGCGCCTTCATCTGCCCCTCAACTTTGCGCTGCTCGATGCCGACTGGAGCGCGCTGTCGCTTCAAGCCGCGATCGACGCTTATTTCAATGCGCTGCCGGAGCATGCCTGGCCGGTCTGGGTGATCGGCGGGCACGACAAGCGCCGCGTCGCCAGCTCCATCGGGAAGGTCCAGGCGCGGGTTCTTGCCATGTTGCTGCTGACCGTCAAGGGTACACCGTTCTTCTACATGGGAGACGAGATCGGCGCGGAGCGCTCACCCGTTCCGCCGGACCGGGTGCAGGATCCCTTCGAGAAGCTCGTCCCGGGTTATGGATTAGGTCGCGACGGCGAGAGGACGCCGATGCGTTGGGATGGCGATCGCCGCGGCGGATTCACGTCAGGCGAGCCATGGCTGCCCATCGCAAGCGATCAATCGCGCAATGTAGCTGAACAGCGCGAAGATAAGCGATCCATGCTTCACCTGTACCACCAGTTGATCCGGTTGCGGCGCGACGAACCCGCGCTTGTCGAGGGCGACTATCAGGCGGTCCGCGCCCGAAACGACGTGATCTGCTACGCACGAATACTCGGAGAACGAAAGCTCCTCGTCGCACTCAATATCTCGCAAGAGCCGCGCCGTTGGGAGTTCGACGGCCGGGGACGACAGCTGCTCTCGACCGCTCTCGATGATTGCCGCGACGAGGTCGCGCAATCCGTCATCCTGCGCGGCAATGAAGGTGCGATCATCGCCATCGAGGGTTAAGGACCTCTCGCCGATGACAGTTCCTTCCTCCCGCGCTCGTCGCAGCCGTATGCCGAGTCCTTGATCCGACCGCGAGTCTGCGGCTAAACGCGTATCCGTGCGGCTACGGAAAGAAGAACAGCGAGCACAGCGAAGTGGTTGGCGGTCAGCCGGGCTTTGTCGCCGGATTGGGC
>DATAIA010000438.1:0-2872 GCA_036262895.1 Xanthobacteraceae bacterium | reverse complement strand
CAGAGGCTCTCCCGTGAGATTCCGAACGCTCGGCTCGTGCGAGTAGAAAACGCATCACATTGGATTCCACACGACACCCCGGAGATTTTTGCCAACGAAGTCGCGAAATTTCTGGAGGCGTGAACTTGCTTTAGCAGCGCTTGCAATTCGGTCCAGCACCGCGGCCGAGGGATTTCATACATCAAGCCTGTCGGTATTCGGTCCGTCCTTCGCGGTCCAGGCTATCGAACTCTTCATCCGATAGCTCAATGTTGAGGGCCGCGACATTCTCTTCCAGATGCGAGACTTTGGACGTGCCCGGAATAGGTAGCATGACGGAACTACGCTTGAGCACCCACGCGAGCGCGACCTGGCCCGGTGTTGCGTTATGAGCGTTGGCGACGGCATCCAGAATCGAGCCGGCTTCGGCAAGACGCCCTGCGGCTAGCGGAAACCACGGAATGAAGCCGATCCCGTGTCCTTCACAATAATTCAGAACGTCTTCACTGCCGCGATCGACTAGGTTGTAGCGATTCTGCACGGTCGCCACTTTGAACATCTTCGAAGCGGCTTCGATGTCAGCGACCGTGACGTTGCTTAAGCCAGCGTGGCGTATGATCCCATCGTCAAGAAGCGACCTGACCGCAGCAAACTGTTCATCACGTGGTACTTTCGGATCGATGCTGTGTAGCTGCCAGAGTCCAATTTGCTTAAGCCCAAGGCGCTCTCGGCTTTTTATAGCCTGCTCGCGCAAGTAATCCGGGCGTCCGTCCCTCTCCCATTCACCAGGTCCGGGGCGCCTCAACCCAGCCTTGGTCGCGATGAGAATCCCGTCATAAGGGTAGAGCGTGTCGCGGATCAGCTGCTCTGAGACCTCCGGCCCGTTGGAGTCCGCGGTGTCGATGAAATTGATACCCAGCTCCGGCAGACGTTGGAGGGTCCGGGTCGCCTCTGCCATGTCAAGCGGTGGTCCCCAGACGCGGGGTCCGGTAATGCGCATGGCCCCAAAGCCGAGGCGACGGATCTCGGTGTCGCCGCCGATTTTGAAGGACCCCGATTTGCCGGCATCCAGCGTTGCGCTCATCGCTCACCTCGCACGGCGCGCTGCAGGGCCGGGCGGCAGCGCTAGATTGAAACTTGCAAGAATCAATTTTAAATCAGATTCCAACCGGTTGAACTTGGGGTTGACCCTAGCTGCTCACAACTACCTATCCTCAGGGTTTTTAAGCATGTCGCCGAGCCCAGAAGTCCCACGTTGGATCGAGCGAAGCGTTAGGGGAGAGATATGAGCGGTTGTCTCGCGGCCCTATTCAAACGTCTGACGCAAGGCGTTTACGTTGTTGGCGTGGTCCACGGAGAGGAGCGCAATGCTTTCACTGCCGCCTGGATTATGCAGGTCTCTTTCGATCCCTTGCTGCTGGCTTTGAGCATCAACCCACACCATTCGTCCTATCGGCTGCTGAAGGAGGGTGGCGCGTTCAGCGTCAACGTGCTGAAAAAGGACCAATTGCATTTGGCCGAGCACTTCGGCCAGCCGGCCGGCGACGACAAATTGGCCGGAATGGAGTCGACGACGGATCGCCTTGGCCTTCCATTACTACGTGAGGCACTGGCCCGGTTCGAATGCGAGGTCCTGTCCGAATACCCCGCTGGCGACCACGTGCTGGTGCTAGGAAAAGTGATCGGTGGCAAGCTGTTAGATTCCGAAGCGGAGCCTATGTCCTATCGCCAAACCGGTGACCTGGACGGCGCCTCGGCTCTGTTTCCCGACGCGTTTGGCGATTGATGACGCAGCACCCCGAGCTGCAACATACGTTGAGCAATTCGCGAGCCAGGACCATGCCTGTCCTTTGGCTCTCGTTCGGCAGCGCACCAACATGTCTGCTATCGCACGTAGCGGACGTTCTGGTAGACGTCAGCAGCTCACCCCGCGGCCCGTTTCGCTGCCTTATGCAATTCGTCGTAACTCTTGATCCATCCAAGCTGGCGAGCCGTCTCATTGGCGGCCGTCCATGCGAGGTTGCGAAACTCGGATAAGGTGATTGGGGCTTCTGGATCATCTGGCCCGAACTCATCGGTAGCGAGCCATGGAGCCTCTTGTCTTCGATATTTTGCTCTGAAACAGGTGCCTCGCAGGACCACGAGAATGTGAGTGCCTTGCACTTCGACGCTTAGGTTCGAGTGGGTCATTTCAAACTCCCCGACTTTCCCGGCATACGCCCACTCTTTATTGCCGGGGTGACGAGCCATGCTAGCTGACCTGGATAGTCAGGCGGTATGTCAAAGCTTCACTTTCCACCGGTTATGCACAGTGAATGGTTCTCATGTGATTGGTTAGGGCGGGCGAGACCCGGGCCTCTCTAGCAAAGCCCGGTTAACCTCAACTGCGATTCACGATTTTTGAAACCAATTTGAAATAGCGCGGGCGCGACGCTGCCTTACAACGAGGAGGCACCGTCATGTTAAGACCCTATGCTGTTGAACATGCTCTGCAAAGCAAGCTGGTCTACCGAGGATATGACTTAGAGGTAAGGCGTGCACCGTCGGGCTGGCAGGTCGGGATTTATCCGCGGAGCCCCGATCTAGCTATCCTCAGTCGCTGTGAGATTTTTGCTCCAGACCCGGACGAGGCCGTTGTGATGGCTAAGGGCCGTGTAGATCGCGCGAACTCGTAGCGCACCTATCATCTCGTGAGAGGAGCACTACGCCCGGGCATCTGATTTCCTTTGATAAAAAATCAGATGTCGTCGTTGAAAAAATCAGGCGCTACTCGATGCGCATCGCGGATGGCGCTACCGATCGGCTAGTCCATAACTGGAGCAAATTCGGTTGCCGGTGCGTCGGCTCTTTGGAGGTGTGCCCCCTAGCTGGTCACAATTCCTAGCCTAGGGGA
>DATAIA010000437.1:0-2566 GCA_036262895.1 Xanthobacteraceae bacterium | reverse complement strand
CAGAGGCTGCGAAATACCGTCTTTGAAGCCAAAATGCTCCTTGAAACCGTCATCGAAGTGGAAACGCCCCTTGAGGTCGATTGGAATTGACCGGGCAACCCCTGCCATGTTTTGGGTCTCGAACCTGACCAGATTTCGAAGCGAGGTCTCATCGACAGCGAACAGCAAAAGAAGGCCGTCGATCTTGCGTTCCTTCTCCCAGCCGCCCCAGTCCCAACATTGAGGTGAGCTCTTTCCGATATCTCCCAGGACGTTCGAGCGCCGCGGAATCTTTTTCGGGTCAGTCGGCGGAGGCGCCATTCCTTCGACAAATTCGGTTGAGAACACGTTGAGCGCAAATTCTCCAATTAGTTGCCGCAGTCCGCTGGCGGTAAGCGCCAGATTGATTGCAGACACGCTGCAATTCGCACTGTCAGCGCGTTTCTGCGCTGAGGGACCCGCATCCGTCTCGTCCTCTTCGTCACAGCCGATCGCCGGTGTCAGTCGATCCGCCAACGCTGCGAGCCACTGCTTTCGTGCCAACTCATCATCCGCGTTGAACTGCCACAACACGTAAGCTGAATAGGGCAGCTTTCCAAATCCACGCAGTACGATTGCCTGAACATCATCCCATTCTACTTTTTCCATCGCATTCTAACTCGCTCACAGGTTTTCGAAAACGGCGTCGATCTCAGAAGAAGACAAAGGCTTGCCCAACGCTTGCCGGAGCTGACTATTGTTGTTGATATTGACGACGCTTAGCGTCGGGTATGCGCCGTACCAGGCAACTGTTTCTATCTGGCTTTCACGAACGTAAGCTTTGAAAGGGCGCGCTGCCTGGGCGCCGCCCCAGAAGAAGCAATTGGTTTCCGGGAAGCCATAACGTCGTCCTTGTGCCTTGACGAACGTATTGGACCAAATGGCGTTCAGACCTTTGACCGCAGTCATGTCGATAAATTCGTTCAGGTAGCTGTCCCAGGCGCCGCCGTAATTGTCCAAGAACAGCAGCCGGCGGCCGCCATCTATCAATACCCAGCGGGCGGATAAAATGGTTGGAATGCCGCCGAGCTCGCCGCGGTTGAACCAGAAGCGGGACAACAAGTGGATAAAAAGAAGCGTGGTGCGCAACAGCCAGATCCGTAACAGGCCTGACTTGACGCGGGTGAGGCTTGCCAGATGATTTTGACGCTCATTGTTGCCCCCTTCTTCTCGCTCATATTTTGCGGCGTTAATGCCTGCCCTCGTCAAAAGGTCTGTGGGGTCACCAAGCTCCCGCTTGTCCCGCACCTCCATCGCTCGCACCGCCAGGAAGAGCACGGAACCGACACCATACGCCGCCAAAGCGCCGATAACTCCGTAAGCGACAATGACGAGGATAGCTTGAACAGCAACAGCGCCAAACTCGATCAATCCGCTGCCGACCGTCAGAGGTAGATTGCGCGCAATGACGAGGATCGCGAAGGCGACGCATAACACGCGGCCGAAGTTGACAAGATCGAGCAGCAATCGCCGTCGGACTTCCTGTCTAGGCTTCAGCTTCGTTATCTGGACTGAAAGTTTTAGGGTAGTGGCAAAATGGTGCAGAACGAGCAATGCCAACGCGGCGCTGATCAGGAGCCCTACGCTGGAAGCCAGCCCGGAAAGGACGACGGGTCCTGGCTGCGATTTCATGGCCTCTAGAAAAGCCAATGCAGTTGCTCCGGCAAGAAGTAGCAGCGCCCCATACCGCAAAATGATCAGCACGTGCAGCGGGATGCGTGGAAAAAAGAATTGATCGCGCGGGCGCTTGCTTCGGCTGCTGAGTATCAACTCTCCAGAGCGAATAAGCAGCCAGACGATGCTCAAGCCAATCAAAGGGATTGCTGTCTGCAGTGCGATATTCAGCCAAGGAAGTCGTATCGCAAGGTCGGCAACGAGCGTGGCGCCGAGCTGGTCTGTCCACGCCAACAAAGCGGCTATCAATCCATGCATCGACATAGGCCACCAGCCGAACCACGCGGCCAATGCTGTGCCGAAGGCGCAGACCGCAGCCAGGATAGAAAACGCCGCCGCGACAACGACTGCCGGGCGAAATCTTACTTCCCACGGCACCGGCGCCGGCTGTTCGGCCCAGCGATAGTTTGTCTTGCTTCGGATGAAGTTGCGCAGGTCTCCAAAAAGACCGTTCAATCGCGGTGCAATCGCGCCGGCCACTCCCGAGAGATGCGAAACAATGGCAGTGCGAAGCCTGTCCTCGTCCTTGATTTGTGCGACGGTACGGCCGGGACTGCCGCAGAAGAACGTGTTTGCGCCCACATCGTAACGCAACAGGTACTCGCTTGCGATTTGAGGAATCGCACAGTCGGAGACCGGATACCCGTCACAATGGCCATAAAGTTCGTGCATGCCGTCGTGCGCAATCCGCAAAAGATCGGAAAGGAAATCTTCTCTGCAGCCGTCGAATGTCGCTTCGAACACCAGATAGGCGTCAAATTCGTCCTCCTTTTCCAGGACGCAAAAACTGCAGAAATGCAGCGTCGGTATCAGATCGAATCGGAATTTTGGTTGGCAGCGCAAGCCGGAGGAAGTGCAAGCCGGCTCCACATGG
>DATAIA010000436.1:0-2934 GCA_036262895.1 Xanthobacteraceae bacterium | reverse complement strand
ATTGATTTGCAAGCGACAGAGATTGAGGCGGAAAATATCCGCACCGGTCAGACGTCGCGCCCGGAGGCGACCGAAACAGTACATACCGACCCGGCGAATGGTCGCGACGAACCTCTTCATTCCGGCAACTCTAATTCCTGGCGTCCGCTTTCATGGCGCTTGTTTGCCGCGGGGCTCGCTGGCGCCGGCCTCACGACCTTGATGCTCGGTGCTTTCATGTTACTCAGAGAACCGCGTCCCGCATTGGAAGGCGACGCGGTGTTTGCGGAAAAAGTTGGAACCTTGGAATCGCAAGTTCGCGATCTCGCCGCCCGCCCGGCGAATGACAATGCGGCAGCGCTTACCGAGTTTGGCACGCGGTTGCGAGCAATCGAACAGCGGCTTGATGCATTCGAAGCGCGCACAGGCAGTATTGAAAGCAAAATCGAAAGCAAGATCGAAAGTGCACCCGTTCCATCGGCAAGTGGGACGGACAGCGGTCTCCTCGATCGAGTAACCGCCGGTGAAGCGGCGCAACGCAAGTTCGAATTCGATATTGCTGAGTTGCGCCGCCGCATCGATGATGCAAGCAATGTTGCCCGTGAAGCCGACCAGCGCGCAGCGTCAGCAAATTCTTCTGCCCAGCAAACCGCAGACGTCGGCGCGACAGTCGCGGCGGATCGCAGTGAGCTTGATCAGTTGGCGGCTCGGATGACAGCGCTTGAAACATCGGCGAAGACGGTCGAGCAGCGCCTGGCAAAACCGGTTGCGCCGGTGGATCGGGCTGCGCGACTTGCCTTTCTGGTGGCGGCGCTGCGGACCAAGATCGAGCGGGGCGAACCGTTTGCTGCTGAACTTGCAGCAATCAAACCATTGACGAACGACCGTGCGCTGCTCGATCGGCTTGAACCGCATGCCATGAGCGGGGTTCCGACAGAAGCAATGCTTGGCCGCGAATTTTCCAAAGTCACGCCCGCATTATTCAGCGCCGCTGGCCGAACCCAAGACGGCGGGTTGCTTGAGCGTTTGAGGGCTAATGCCGAGCGGCTTATACGCATTCGTCCGGTGGACGAGATTACGGGAGACGATCCCGGCTCAGTGGTGTCGCGCGCCGAGGTCAAGGCAACGCGCAATGACATTCAGGGGGCGGTTGCAGAACTTGCGAAACTTCCGCCTTCGGTTTCGGCGCCTGCGGCGGCGTGGATCAAAACAGCCGAAGCGCGGCAAAGCGCGCTTGCTGCGATGAACGATCTGATGACGCATGCGCGCGCGGCGCTTGCGTCAGAAACCACCCCATGACGCGAGCTTCATCAAAATGATCCGCGTGGTTCTCTTCCTCATCACGATCCTGCTGGTTGCGCTTGGGGCCACATGGCTCGCCGATCGCCCCGGCGATCTTGCGATTACATGGCAGGGTTGGCGGATCGAAACTTCGGTGATGGTTGGCGCCATTGCAATTTTGACTGTTGTCGTTGCAGCCATCGCGCTCTGGTCTTTGGTTCGGCTCGTTTTTCATTCACCTGGTTTGCTCGCGCGTGCGTTTCGCCGGCGCAAACGAAGTCGCGGCTATCGTGCAATTTCTCAAGGCCTGATTGCGATTGGTGCCGGGGATAGCCGCTCGGCACTCAAATACGCGGCAGAAGCACAACGCATCGCTTCATCGGAACCGCTTGCGCTATTGCTGAGTGCGCAAGCGGCCCAACTTGATGGGAACCGGCCTGCTGCGGAAGCTGCTTTCCGTGTCATGGCGGAACGGGCCGATACCAAATTGCTTGGGCTCCGCGGGCTTTACATCGAGGCGCAGCGTCGCAACGACACCATTGCAGCCCGCCAATTTGCCGAAGGGGCGGCAGAGAGTTCTCCTGCAGCCGGCTGGGCCGCGCAGGCGGTGCTTGGCTTTCGCTGCGCGGCCGGCGAGTGGTCGGGTGCGCTCGACATTCTAGATCGTCAGCTGCAAGGCAATGGACTCGATAAGGCAGTCTATCGGCGTTGGCGTGCGGTGCTTCTGACAGCGCGCGCACTCGCCGCTGAAGAGGGCGATCGCGATGCCGCCCTGACGCTTGTGATGGAAGCCGTGAAGCTTGCGCCCGATCTTGTTCCGGCTGCGGCGCTTGCCGGGCGATTGCTTGCGGATGCCGGCGAAGTGCGAAAAGCAAGCAGGATTCTGGAAACAGCGTGGCGACATCACCCGCATCCGGATCTCGCCGAAGCTTATGCCCATGCGCGAGTTGCCGATTCAGCTCGGGACCGGCTGGTGCGGATCGAATCGCTGGCGCGGCAAGCCAATGGAATGGATGGAACGATTGAAGGGCCGCTTGCTTTGGCCCGTGCGGCACTCGATGCACGCGAATTTGCAGTCGCGCGCCGTGCGCTTGGGCCGTTGCTGGCGCGCCCGACACGGCGCGTTGCGCTGCTGATGGCGGAACTTGAAGAACTCGAGCATGGAGATGAAGGCCGGGCGCGGGCCTGGATGACCCGAGCGGTTCATGCCGAGCGTGACCCGGAATGGACGGCTGACGGCTTTGTCGCTGAACACTGGTTGCCGGTTTCGCCCATTAGCGGGCGGATCGATGCGTTCGAGTGGAAAGTGCCGCTCACGGAACTCCCCGCACCCGGTCCGGTCCTTGAGGATCGAGCCGAAGCGCCTTCGAGCGATGCGCCCTCGCCGGTGCCTCAGGAACCACAAGCAGCGACACGGCCCATCAATGCGCATCCAAGCATCGGCCAAACGGATGTTGCGGCTGCGCGACCGGCGGATAGCAAGGCCGACGATATCATCCCGCTGATGCCGGTGCCCGATGATCCAGGGCCGCCGCAACATGCATCGGAGGGGGAAGACGAGGCTCAAAAACGCGAGGATTGGTGGCGGCTTGGTTGAGCGGGTCGCTCAACCGTGCCGCACCTGATCTCGGGTAGACCCGAGATCAGCATGTTAAAGGCGCAAGCCGGGTAAAA
>DATAIA010000435.1:0-1749 GCA_036262895.1 Xanthobacteraceae bacterium | reverse complement strand
TGTCGCTTCGAGCACGCCATCTGTGAGAAATCCGGAGCCGAATAATGGAATCGTTTTCCTCAGTCCGGCCGCCGTGTAGTCCCTGATCAACTTGGCAGCGCCGCCGCCGGCAAAAAACACAAACACCGCATCGGGTTTGATAGAAGCGATTTCGGTGAGCAGCGCCTGGAACTCGACGTTTGGAAACGGAATCCAGAGGCCGCGGACCGATTTGCCGCCGGCTTTGATGAATCCTTCGGTAAAGCCGGCTACTGCTTCTTCGCCGGCACCGTACTTCCACGCGAAAGTGACGACGTTGCGGATGCCGCGGTCTGCTAGCACCTTACCCATAGGAAAAGATGGCTGCCAGTTGGAAAACGAGGTGCGAAAAATATTTGGGGCGCAGAGTGCTCCGGTGGCGGCATCGAGTCCGGCATTGGGAATAATCAGCAGCGTATTGTTTTCTCTGGCGATCTTGACCATGCCCATTTGCACGCCGCTGTGCACCGTGCCCACCAGCACGTCAACTTTATCGCGCTGGACCAGCTTATTGGTGTTCTCGGGCGCCTTGGCGGGTTCGGCTTCATCGTCAACGGTAAAATATTCCAATTCTCGGCCGCCGAGTCTGCCGCCCTTTTCCGCGACGGCCAATTTGAACCCATTGGTAATCGCGCTTCCAAGTTGGGCGTAAGTCCCCGTATAGGGAAGCATCAGACCGACGCGAACTTTTTGTGTCTGCGCGACCGCGGTCTGTTGGAATGAAATCGGGCCAAGGCCGATCAAACCGGCAAATAACAGCAACGTTCCAAAATTGATGTTGCGATCAATTTTCACTTGCTCCTCCTTGTCATCGACACGCTGAAGCTTGACTATCTTGCCGTTCGGCAATATGCACTCCGCGCTATTTGTTACTATATACCTGAAATTTCCGGCAACGTTGGTCGCCTCACAATAGTCATCCGGTACCGCTGTGACAAGCAGATTCTGAGAGGAGTGTCGCCGCAACGATCCTGACAGGATCTTGTAACTGGTGTTGTTTACGTCATTTCCCGCGTGATACGAGGTAATGACGAGCGATGCAAGGCTCCTACGCGGCACGCTATAAGGGCTAAAGGGTACGGGTTGGATGGGGTGGTTCGGGCAGGTCCTCTTGAATCGTCCGTAAATGAACCAAGTCGATGGCAAAATCGCTACGAACATTTCTAGAAGATATGCGGCGCTCGTATCCGAGCGATGTGCTCTCGATCTCTAAAACCGTCAATCCGCTCAATTACGACGTTACGGCGATCGTCAAGCATCTCGGTGCTCTCAAGAAATTCCCCGTGCTGATTTTCGAGCAGCCGCTCAATGCTCATGGCCGCGCTACTGAGATGAAACTGGTGATCGGCGCGGAGAACGCGCAAAAAAAAATACAGGTGGCGCTCGGCTTGCGCCACGACATGAACCGGGCGGAGATGGCGCGCGAGTGCTTGCGGCGAGAAGCGGCCAAGATCGAGCCGGTCATGGTGCGCAAAGAAGCCGCGCCCGTCAAGGAAATCGTCCAAACGGGCGATCAGGTGGATCTCTACGAGCTACCGCTGATGCGCCATCATGAGATGGACGGCGGTCCTTACATCGATATGTCGAGTGTGGCGAGGGACAGGAGCAGCGGCATTTATAACTGCTCGTACCACCGGATGGAAGTCAAAGACCGCAACCATACTGGCTTTCTCATGACCTTGCAGCACATGTGGCGAATCTTCCGCGGCTATGAAGATACCGGTGAGGAAT
>DATAIA010000434.1:0-4664 GCA_036262895.1 Xanthobacteraceae bacterium | reverse complement strand
GCTCCGTCGTTGCCGTCGTGGGTTCACTGCGTTCCGGATTCTCGCGCGGTTCTAATATGTCGCCTTTCGTCGCGCGATCAACCGAAGGAAAAATCGCCGACGCATCCACGGACCATCGCGTGCGGAAATAGGAAGCGTCATCCATTGAACCGACGATGTCACCCCCATCCAACCTGACCGGCTGATAACGCGCAGGCACAGGCACTGCAGTGCCGACCGGTCGCGGCAGGCTGAACCGCGCCGCATGGATGGTTCCGAATGGGGAGGCGATCAGATGCTCGCGCCAATGCGCGGCGACAGCCGGCTGCTGAGCAATGAGGGCGCCGAGATCCTGATAGCCAATGACGTTCGGCGCCAGAGCAAACAGGACTGCGAGACCAACGGGAGCCAATCCAGCTCCAACTGACCGTTTACGCAACGCAACCATCACTCACCACACAACAATGCGCGTTCGAAACTGCTGCTGTTCGTCAATCAAATTGAGGCGGCGACCCGCCAACCAGCCATCAGCCAGCGGTCATTATGAGGTGATTAACCTTTCCATCGTGTTAACTTCACGACTGTCTCGCGCGCGTTCGGGGGCAGTTCCAAGGCCAAAGCGCGTAAAGATCAAAGCGCGTTGCACGGCCGCTGAGTACCGTGGCCGCCAATCCTGTGATTTCGATTGGGAGCGTGCCGGACGAAGGTCAGCACAAAATTGCGGATTTACCGGAGCATCAATACGTGGGCGGCGATCCAATTGCCCAGAAGAAATGCAGCTAGTCCCAAGAGACAACCCAATATCAGCGGCCGTTCGGGAATAATGTCCGGCACCGGCCGGGCCAATACGAAGCGCAAAATGAGCAGCGCAACACCGACGCTGATACAAAATAAAACCAGCGGATGAAGGAAAAAATCCTCTCCAAAGGGCCGCTTGAGCGCAAGCAAACCAAACCCAAAACCGCCCACACCCATCATTGCAAACCACAGGCGTGCAATGCGCGGCGCTATAGCTGCAACAGGGCTTCGAGAGCCAGCCTTCATCTTGGACTTGAACTGATTGCCCATGTCCGAGAGGACTTATCAGGCTTGACTTGCGGCAGCCTTGCCCAAGGCAGCCTGGGCTGCGGCAAGCCGCGCAATCGGCACGCGGAATGGCGAGCACGACACGTAATCAAGACCGACCTCGTGACAGAACACGACGGAAGCGGGGTCGCCGCCATGCTCACCGCAAATGCCGAGCTTGATATCCGGGCGCGTTTTACGGCCACGCTCGACAGCGATTTTGACGAGTTCGCCGACACCTTCGCGATCGATGGAAACAAACGGATCGGCGGGCAACAGCCCCTTCGACACATAAACACCCAGGAAGCTTGCCGCATCGTCGCGGCTGATGCCGTAAGTTGTTTGCGTGAGATCGTTGGTGCCGAAGGAAAAGAACTCGGCGGTTTGCGCGATTTCGCCCGCCATCAGCGCGGCCCGCGGCAGCTCAATCATGGTGCCGACCTGATAATTGATCTTGACCTTTGCTTCCGCCGCAACGGCCTCGGCGCATGCGTCGATCCGAGCCTTGATCAGATCAAATTCTGCCCGGCTGGCAATCAGCGGCACCATCACTTCCGGAACGACCGGCGCCCCGGTGCGTTTGCCGGCTTCAACTGCCGCTTCGAAAATGGCGCGCGCCTGCATCTCCGCAATTTCCGGATAGGCGACTGCAAGCCGGCATCCGCGGAACCCGAGCATCGGATTGAATTCGCTCAATTCACGCGCACGGTCCGCAAGCTTGCGCGGATCAGCGCCCATCGACTGAGCGACTTCCGTGATCTCTGCTTCGGTGTGAGGCAAGAATTCGTGGAGCGGAGGATCAAGCAGCCGGATCGTAACCGGCAGTCCACGCATGATCTCAAACAATTCGATAAAATCGCCGCGCTGCATCGGCAACAGCTTGGCGAGTGCACCCCGTCGACCGGCTTCGTCGTCAGCGAGGATCATCTCGCGGACGGCAAGGATACGATCGGCATCAAAGAACATATGTTCGGTGCGGCACAGTCCGATGCCCTCGGTGCCGAACTTCAACGCCACTCGCGCATCGTTCGGCGTGTCGGCATTGGCGCGCACTTTCAAGCGACGCACATTGTCAGCCCACTGCATCAGGGTTCCGAACTCGCCTGACAATGCGGGCTCCAGCATCGGCACGCGTCCCGCCAAAATCTGGCCGGTCGAACCGTCAATGGTGAGGATCTCGCCTTTTTTCAGGGTGAGTCCGCCAGCAGTCATGGCCTGCGCTGCATAGTCGACGCGGATGGCTCCCGCGCCGGAGACGCAGGGCTTGCCCATGCCGCGTGCAACGACGGCCGCATGAGACGTCATGCCGCCGCGCGTTGTCAGAATGCCCTCGGCCGCATGCATACCGTGAATGTCTTCGGGCGAAGTCTCGACGCGAACCAGGATGACCTTGCGACCTTGCGCTTTAAGCGCTTCGGCTTCGTCGGATGAGAACACAATCTCACCGCATGCGGCACCCGGTGATGCCGGCAATCCGGTTGCAATCACTTTACGCTCTGCATTTGGATCGATTGTCGGATGGAGCAGTTGATCGAGCGCGGCCGGATCGACCCGCGTCACGGCCTCTTCCTGGGAAATGACGCCCTCGTTGGCGAGGTCAACCGCAATCCGCAACGCCGCTTTACCGGTGCGCTTTCCCGAGCGCGTCTGCAGCATCCACAACTTGCCCTTTTCCACCGTGAACTCGAGGTCCTGCATGTCGCGATAGTGCGCCTCAAGCACAGTGTAGATCCGGCAGAGTTCAGCAAAAGCCTTCGGCATCGCGGCTTCCATTGACGGCTTATCGGACGAGGCCGCGATGCGGGCAGCTTCTGTAATCTCCTGCGGCGTGCGAATGCCGGCGACGACATCCTCGCCCTGCGCATTGATCAGAAACTCGCCATAGAGCTGTTTTTCGCCGGTCGAAGGATTGCGGGTGAAGGCGACGCCAGTGGCGGATGTATCGCCCATATTGCCGAACACCATCGCCTGGATGTTGACCGCGGTTCCCCAGCTTTCCGGAATGTTATGCAGGCGGCGATAGGTATTGGCCCGCGCATTCATCCACGATCCGAACACCGCGCCGACGGCGCCCCACAATTGCTCATGCGGATCCTGCGGAAACGGATGGCCAAGCTCTTCGGCAACAAGCGTCTTGTAGCTGTTGACGATTTCGACCCAATCATTGGCATCAAGATCGGTGTCGAGCACATAACCTTTGCGCTCCTTGTAGCCGTCCAGCACTTCCTCGAAATGATGATGATCGAGGCCAAGCACGACATTGGAGTACATTGTGATGAAGCGCCGGTAGGAATCGTAAGCAAAACGCCGGTTGTCGGCTTTGTTTGCAAGCGCCTCGACCGTCACATCGTTGAGGCCGAGATTGAGCACCGTATCCATCATGCCGGGCATCGAGGCACGGGCACCGGAGCGCACCGATACCAGCAACGGATCAACCGGATCGCCGAAGGTCTTGCCGGCAAGCTTGCCGACATATTCAAGGGCGGCCGCTACCTGGTTGCGCAATGCCGGCGGATAGCTCTGGCCGTTCGCATAGAAATAGGTGCAGACCTCGGTGGTGATGGTAAAGCCCGGAGGAACCGGCAGCCCCAGATTGGCCATCTCGGCCAGGTTTGCCCCCTTGCCGCCGAGCAGATTTCGCATTTCGGCAGCGCCTTCGGCCTTGCCATCGCCGAAAGTGTAGACCCATTTTGTCATCGACCAGCCCTTTGACCTGCCGCCCGCTACCAACGGCATCTGGGGCCTGTCTTGACCGGTTTTGCTCGGCATTTCAATTCAACACAGCGCAATTCGTGGAAAATAGTCCGGAAATGGCCCGCCCCGGCCTTAAATGCCCGGCCGCTCCCAACGTTCCCACGACCGGTATCGCCGCGTTCGCCGTCCCCAATTAATGGATTAGGTCAACGGAGGATGCCAAGCCCAGTTATTCCAATGATAATCAGGTAAATCGCGACAATGAAACTGAGCAGGCGCGGCATCAGCAGTATGAGGATGCCGGCAACAAGTGCGATGACCGGTTGGAGGTGTGCGATTGAGAGATGCATGGAAGCCACCATTTAGCCCAAGAACAATGAGGCGCTGAACGCGCCATCCCCGTTCGCCTAGAAGTACCAATCGTCGCCGCTTGCCGCCATGGCTGCGATTGTCCCGGACACAAGTTTTGACAAGATAATCAGGCTCTGTTCGGGCACCAGGAGCACGTGCAAACTAGAGCGCGGTGAAAAAAGATTGAATCACGATCGCGCTCTATTCTTTTGTTTGAGCATGATCTCCGGGCAAACGCTTTGCGTTTGTCCCGAGGGAAAACCGGTTCCCACACCCGCCTGCGCGGGTGCAAGCTTTTTCCGAATCATGCTTTAGGGCGTGTACCCATAAACTTGGTGGCGTGACGCTACGAAAGCAATATCAGCTTTGCCCCGTGAACAACTAAGCTCACGCGGCGGCGCACCATGTCGTAGTGGGCCACAATCAAAATTGTATTTCAGTATGATCGTTGCTTGATACCCCAACGTCCTCGGTCGAACGTCACAATCCAAAGATTTCGATGGCTGGTTATCACAGAACCATCGGGGCGGTTGCGGGTATATTCGACCACCAGATGAACCTTGCGCGGGCTAACG